>NZ_DAIQNN010000006.1:0-85096 GCF_036788415.1 Rubrimonas sp.
AGGGCAAGTGGCGGAGAGGGTGGGATTCGAACCCACGGTGGGGTCGCCCCCACAACGGTTTTCGAGACCGCCCCGATCGACCACTCCGGCACCTCTCCGCAGCTCGGCTGTCGATGGTGGGGGACGCTTACAGGGGCGGCCGGCGGGGCGCAAGGCCCCGGGGCGACCCAATCGCGTCAGAAAGATCCGACCAGACCGCCGAGCAGGATCACCACCGCCAGCGCCGCGAGCGCCCCTACCACCGCGACCATCACGATGTCGAGATAGCTGTCGCGATGGGTGCAGCCGCACACCGCCAGCATCGTCACAACAGCGCCGTTGTGCGGCAGGCTGTCGAGAGTGCCGGAGGAGATCACGGCGACCCTGTGCATCAGCGCGGGGTCGAGCCCGGTGTCGGCTGAGATCTGCATGAAGGTCCCGCCCAGCGCCTCGAGCGCGATGGTCATGCCGCCCGAAGCCGAACCCGTGAGGGCTGCGAGGATGTTGGTCGCGACCGCCAGCGACACCAGCGGCCCGCCGCCGATGCCAAGCACCCAATCGCGCACCATCTCGAAGGCCGGCAACGCCGCCACCACGGCGCCGAAGCCCACGAGGCTCGCCACGCTGAGGACCGGCAGCACCGAGGCGTTGGCGCCGGCGTCCACCGAGGCGCGCAGATCGACCAGCCGCCGGAAGTTCAGCGCCACAAGAACGAGGATCGCCGCCGCCAGCGCCGCTGCGACCGACCACACCCCCGCCACCGCCGAGAGCGACACGCCGCCCCAGCGCTCCTCGGCGAGGAAACCCGCGTCGATGCGCGGCAGCACGAGCTGCGACAGGATCAGGTTGACCGCGATCACCACGACGAGCGGCGCGATGGCGACCAGCGGGCCGGGTTGCGCGGCCGAACGCGCGCCGCGGTCGATCTCGGCGGGGTCGAACTCGCGCGCCGTGCTGGCGAGCTCGCGCACCTGCAGATCCTGCGCGGCCTCCTGCGCCGGCGCCGCCGGGTCGCCTGCGCCGCGCGCGCCGTCGAAGCCCTCGCCCGCCCGCTGCGCCCGCTTGAAGGCCTGCGTCAGCCAGAGCATCCCCATCCCGAACATCACCAGCGCGGCGATCAGCCCGAGGCCCGGCGCGGCGAAAGGGTCGGTCCCGAAGAACGGCATCGGGATCGCGTTCTGGATCGCGGGCGTGCCCGGCAGCGCCGACATGGTGAAGGTCGAGGTGCCGAGCGCCAGCGTCGCCGGCAGCAGCCGCCGCGGCACCTGCCCCGCGCGGAACAGCGCGAGCCCCATCGGCGCGATCACGAAGAACGCCACGAACAGCGACACGCCGCCATAGGTCACCAGCGCGCCCGCCAGCGTCACCGCGAGGATCGCGCGCGACGGCCCGAGCTTGCGCGTCATCAGGTCGGCGATGGCGCCGACCGAGCCGCTGTCGTCCATCAGCTTGCCGAACAGCGCGCCGAGCAGGAAGAGCGGGAAGAACTGCGCCACGAACCCCGCGGCGGCGGGCATGAAAGTCTGAGTCCAATGCGCCAGCAGCGGCTCGGCGGCGAAGGCCGCGGCGATCAGCGCCGCGATGGGCGCCAGCATCAGGATGGTCCAGCCGCGGAAAGCGAAGAACATCATCGCCGACAAGGCGACGAAAATACCCAGAAGTCCCATGGTTCAAGCTCCGCGGATGAAGTCTTCGATGTCGAAGGTCGAGCGCAGACCAATGTCCGCGCGATGGCGCTCGGCGAAGGCCTCGGTGGCGCGGCGGCCCTCGTCGCGCAGCATTTCGAGGAACGCCCATTCCGCGTTGAGCTTCGAAGAGGCGCCGAGCTCGACCATCAGGTCAGTCGTTATTCGGTGCATGCGCATGTCGGCCCACAGCGCGCCCTCGCCTGCGCCTGCGTCGACGACCTTGCGCAGCAGCGCCATCATGCGCAGCTCCTTGAGCAGCGTGGCGTTGAAGGAGATCTCGTTGAGGCGGCTCTGGATGTCTCGCGCGTCCTTGGGCACACCGGGGCGCTCGACGGGGTTGATCTGCACCAGCACGACGTCATGCGCGTCGCATTCGTTGACCAGCGGCGTGATGGTCGGATTGCCCGAGAAGCCGCCATCCCAATAGGCCTCGCCGTCGATCTCGACCGCCTTGTGGAGCGTCGGCAGGCAGGCCGAGGCGAGGAGCACTTCCGGCGTGATCTCGTGCCGGCGGAACACCCGCCCGCGCCCGGTCCGAACATTGGTCGCGGTGATGAAGAGCTTGACCGGACCGTTCGCGATCGCCTCGAAATCGAGCATGTCGCACAGAAGGTCGCGCAGCGGATTGTAGTCGCCCATGCCGATGGCGTAGGGCGATATCAGTCGCGCCATCAGATCCGCCGCCAGATAGGCGGGCGAGTTGTCGAGCGTCCAGCGCCCCATGATCTTGTCGAGCGGCGTGCGCTGGAAAGGGCTCATCGCCGCAGCGCGCGAGACGCGCCGCCAGAACTCCGCCAGCGCCGCCCGCGCTCCCTCGCGCCCGCCCGTCGCCATGCCATGGGCGAGGACGACCGCGTTCATCGCGCCGGCGGAGGTGCCGGAAATCCCCTCGATCTCGATCCAGGGCGCTTCGAGCATCCGGTCGAGCACGCCCCAGGTGAACGCCCCGTGCGAGCCGCCGCCTTGCAGGGCGAGGTCGATCAGCAGCGTCTCGCGGGGGGCGGCGCCCTTGGCGTCTGTCATCTCGACATGTCTCCGATCAAGCGTTGTGCGGCGCAATAGACTCCATAACGATTCGGCGCAATCGCGCCTCTCACGCCGCGCCTGCGCGCAGCGTCCCGGGCGCTGGCCAGACCAGCGCCGCGACCAGCGTCGCCACGGTCGCGACGCCCGCGAAGACCAGCGAGGCGACCTGCATCGACACGGCCACGTCGAGCGCGCCCGCCGCCGCATAGCCCGCGCCGCTCGCCAGCGCCCCGAGCGCGAGATTGGCCGCATAGACGCTCTGGCGGCTGTCCGCCGGCGCAGCCCGCCGGATCAGCGCCGCCGCCGGCGCCTGCGCCATCGCCGCGCCGAACCCGGCCACGGCCCAGAGCGCCAGCAGGCTGCCATAGAGCGACACGCCCGCCGAGAGCGCCAGCGCCCCCGCCATGGTCGCGCCGCCTGCGAGCATCAGCGCGCGCTCCCCGCGCTCGGCCATCAGCCGCGGCAGCATCAGCGCGCCGATCACCGCGCCGAGCCCGAAGGCCGCCAGCGCCGCCGCCGCCCAGCGCCCTTCGAGGCCGAATTTCCCCAGCACCAGCGGCGCGGTGTTGACCGTGATCATCGCCGTCGCCGCCCCCACCCCCAGCGCGAGCGGCGCGAGCCCCGCCAGCGCCGGCGCAGACAGCAGGATGCGGAACCCCGCGACTGGCCCGACCGCCGCCCCTTCGCGCGCGCCCCGCGGCAGACGCGCCCGCGCGACCAGCAGCGCCGAGAGCAGGAACGCCGCCATGGTCGCGATCAGCAGCCCGCGTGGGCTGAGCGCGATCAGCAGCGCCGCGGCGACCAGCGGGCTGATGGCGCCCTCCACTTCCTGCGCGATGCGCGAGCGCGCGAGCGACTGCGCGTAGTCCCCCGGCTCGGGCAGCAACAGCGGCACGCTCGCCTGATAGGCGGGGGTGAAGGCCGCCGAAGCGAGCGAGAACAGCGCGATCAGCGCGTAGAGCTGCCAGATCTCGCTCGCGAAAGGCAAGGCGAGCAGCGCGCCCGCGCGCAGCAGATCCAGCCCGATCATCAGCGGCCGCCGCGCCGCCCGCGCCGTCAGCGCCGCGGCGAGCGGCGCGCCCAGCACATAGGCCAGCGTCTTGATCGACAGCGCCGCCCCGATCACCGCAGGCGCATCGGCCTCGCCCGCGAGCTCGTAGGCCAGCAGCGACAGCGCGACCACGGCGACGCCGGTGCCCAGCAGCGCCAGAAGATAGGCCGAGAACAGCTTGTAATAGCTCGCCTTGTCGGTCACGCCCGAACCCTCCGGCACCTACCCGCGCGGGGCGCCCAGCTCGCCCTTGCGCGACAGCATCACCGCGAAGGGCCGGGTGCTCTCGAACTCCGACAGCACCACCACCGCCACGGCCATGATCGGCACCGAGAACACCGCCCCCGCCACGCCCCACAGGCTCGTCCAGAAGGTCAGCCCCACGAGGATCGCCCAGGGGCTGAGGTTGAGCGAATCCCCCATCACCTTGGGCGCGACGATGTTGCCGATCAGGAACTGCGCCCCCGCCAGCCAGATCGCCAGCCAAACCGCCGCGCCCGGCTCTGGGAACTGCACCAGCGCCGCCGCCACCGGGAAGGCGACGCCGATGAAGGAGCCGAAATAGGGGATGAAGTTCAGCGCCGCGATCACGATGGCGAACACCACTGCGAACTCCAGCCCGAAGGCCCGCATGATGGCCCAGGACAGCACGCCCAGCGCGATGTTGAGCAGCGTCTGCACCGCCAGATACCGCCCGACCCGCGCGCTCACGTCGTCGAGCACCTCGCCGAGCCGCGCCCGCTGCGCCGGCTCCAGCCCCAGCTTGCCGAGCTTCTCCACGAAGTCCCGCCGCTCGACCATGAGGAAGCCGATGTTGAGCAACACGAAGACCAGCACCGCCAGCATCGCCGCGATCGATCCGGCGGCGGCGCGCAGGAAGGAGGGCAGGTTGAGCACCCGCGCCGTCTCGGCCCGCAGCTCGCGCAGCGCCTCCTCATGGTCGAGGTCGAGGAACATCGCGATGCGCTGGAAGGCGTCGAGCAGCGCCGTCTGGTAGTTCGGCGCCCGCGCGGCCAGCGCCCCGATGTTGGCGATGGCGAGCGCGACGAGTTCGACCAGCAGGAACACGATCAGCCCCGCTGCGATCAGGTCGCGCCCCCAGCCGGGCAGGGCGGCGAGGCGGGGGATGCGGGTCAGCAGATTGGACAGGCCGGTGATGACGAAAACCGCCAGCACCGCCGCCACGATTGGCGTCAGCAGCCCCCGCCCGACGAACAGAATCCAGCCGACCATCAGCGCCAGCGCGACGGCGTAGGCGCCGTTCGCGAGCCGACGATCCGCCCCGCCCATCCCGGGCGCCCCCTGCGCCGGGTCTCAGGCGCCGGCCGGCTTCTCGATCAGCGCCTTGAGCTTGGCTTCCTGCTCGCCGCTGAGCGAGGTGTGGATCACCCGGCCCTTCTCGCGGAAAGCGCCGAGCCGCTCCAGCACCTTGTCGCCGGTCACCCGCCGCACCAGCACGAACAGCGCCGAGCCGCCCTCGGGCAGCCCGTTCGCCATCTCGCGGATCGTGTCGTCGTTGATCCCGATGTCGGTCAGCCGCCCCGAGATCGCGCCCGCGCCCGCGCCCACCGCCGCGCCGACCAGCGGGTTGAGGAACAGCAAGCCGATCAGCGCGCCCCACATCGCGCCGCCCGCAGCGCCCGCCGCCGTCAGGTTCACCGCCTGATGCAGCTTCACGTCGCCCCCCGCCTCGCGGGTGACGACGACCACATCCTCCATCTCGATCAGATATTCCTTCTGGAACTTCACCAGCTCCGCCCGCAGGTCGAAGGCGGAGGCGGCGTCGTCGAATTCGACGGCGATCAGGTCGGCCATTGAAGCGATCCTCTGACGGGCTTGCTCGGGGTGAAGTCGGTTCAGTCGGCGCGCGCAGCGCGCGACGTCACGCGGTAGAGCAGCCAGAGGCCCGACACAAGCACGATGATCTCCGCCCCGATGGTCAGCGCGAGGGTCATCAGCCCGAGCATATCGAGCGCGGAAATCCACGTCGCGCCGGCCTCCGCCGTCTGCACCACCATCGCGCCCGCCTGCGGGGCTTCGAGGAAGCGCACGAGCAGATAGACCACCTCCGCCGTCAGCACGACCAGCGAGAAGAGGATACCGACGCTGCTGGCCACAAGGCCGACCCAGACCGCGCGCACCAGCTTCGGCGGATCGGCGCGCTCGCCGCCTTCCTCGAGCCGACGCCCGCGCTTCATGTGCCGCCACGCCCAGAAGGTCGTGAACAGCAGGATCGCGAAGCCGAGCGCGGACATGTAGCCGAGCAAGTTCAGCGACGAGCCCGGCGACTGGGCGTTGGGGATCGAGGCGAAAATGCCCGAGATCACCGCGACCGGCAGGATCGCGATGAAAAGCTGCGTCCAGAAGGTGATCGCGCCCACCTGCCAGAACGATCTGCCGAGGCTCTCGCTCAGCGGGTCCAGCGCCTGCGGTTGCGCGGCGGATTGCGCGGCGTCGCTCATAACATATCTCCCCCGTTCCTGTTTTTCGTCTTGCCGCAGAATGTTACGCCGAACGCCGACGGTTTCCAACCAGCGAACGCGCGACGGTTCCGCGACACCGCGCCGACCTTCGCGATCCCGCTTGCGTCCTTGCGCGCGAGCGGGGACAACTCCGACGCCACCAGGAGGTCGAAGGTCATGCGAGAGAGCTCTGCGACGCGGTCGCAATGGCGTTGGCCGATCCGGATCGGCGCGACGCTCGCCGCCCTCGGCCTGATCTGGTTTCTCACCGGCTGGACGCCGCTCGCGACACTGGCGGCGCGCCTGACCATCTCGGCCGAGTCGGTCATCCCCGAACTCGCGCCCGACGAGGAATACGAGGCCGTCATCCCCTATTACGCCGAAATCTGCGCCACCAGCCAGTGGCGCAAGCAGGTCGGCGGCGGCGGCAATCCGTTCGGCCACGCCATCATCTATCTCAAGGGCGCCTGCGTGGACGAGGAGGCGCCCTTTCCCCAACTCCGCCGCTGCGCGAGCGTCGCCGAAACCTCGACCGACCCCGAGCATGGCGCGGGCGTCAGCGTCGGACGCTTCTTCCGCAACGTGAACTGGATCGCCGTGCCGGGCCGCGCGCTCACTTTCGAGGGCCTCGTCGCCCCCGACGAGCGGCTCACGCAGGAGCGCCTCGACGAAACTGTCCAGCACGCCATCGACGCAGGCCTCTTCCGCGGCGTCGAACTCCACGCCCCCTACAGCGCCGCCACGCGCGAGGATCTGGCCGCCTATATCGGCTCGCACTCCGTCGGCACCGATTTCGCGCTGCGCTACGCCCGCAACGTGTTCTGCGCGCGCGTGCCCATCCCCGAGCCCGCGCTGGAGGAGGCGATCGCCTTTCTCAACGACAAGAACCGCGAATACGCCGAGGGCGAGGCCGACTACAACTGGAGCCTGTTCAACCACAACTGCGTGCACACCGTCCGCAACGCGCTGGCGGCGGCGAATTTCTGGGGGCCGATCTCGGTCGGCGAAGTCAAGCTGCGCGCGCTGTTCAACCTCGCCGTGCCCGCCAACGAGTTCGTCAATCTCGCGCTGCTCGGCGCCGACGGTCCGCTGTCGGCGCCTCAGGTCGCGCGCGACCGCCATGTGCGCGACGCGCTGCACGAATGGGGCTGGACGCCCACCCGCCACGGCGCCGTGGTCAAGTTCCTGCCCGCGATCCGCGACAACGCGCTCTTCGTGCCCGACTTCCAGCTCTTCGCGGTGCAGTCGCTGCTCTGGATGCCGGCGACTCAGGCGACCATGGCGCTGATGGAGGAGCCGCGCCATGTCGATCTCGAGACCAACCTGCGCTGGTTCATCGACCGCTACGCCGCCGAGGAGGCGCGGCACGAAGCGGTCCGCGACCCGCTGGCCAGCGTTCGCGGCGACGCCGAGCGGCGGCTGTCGCGACTGCATCTCGACCACATCCGCGCCCAGCGCGCCGACGCGGAGGCGATGCTCGCCGAGGTGGTCTCATTGAAGGCCGCCCATGCGCAGGCAGGTCCATGAGCGCGGACCTCCCCGAGATCCCGCTGGTCGAGGCCGGCGAGGACTGGGTTGTCGAGACGCTTCGAACTCATGCCGACCGCGCCCACGCGCTGATCGAGGCCGGGGCGGGGAGCCTGCCGACGGCGGCGATCCGCATGGCCGACGCGGTGTCGCGGCGCTGGCTCGCCCGCCACCGCGCGCCGCAACTCGCCGAACTCGACCGCATCGCCGCGATCATTGGCCGGCCCGGCGCGCATTACCTCAACGTCAGCTACGAGTGGGGGTGCAGCTGCGCCGCCGGCCCTTCGCCGGACGGCGCGTCGGCGCGCCTTCTGCGTGTGCTCGACTGGCCCGATCCGGGCCTCGGGCGGTATGTGATGGCGGTGCGGGTCGCCAGTCCGCTCGGGCGCTGGCTGACCCTCACCTGGCCGGGTTACGCTGGCGTCCTTCAGGCCGTGGCGCCGGGCCGGTTCGCGGCTGCGCTCAATCAGGCGCCGCTCGACGGACCGACTGGGCTGTTCGCGCTCGACTGGGTCGCCGCGCGCGGAAAAGTCTGGCGCAGGCCGCACCCGACCGCCTCGCATCTGTTGCGCCGCGTCTTCGAGACGGCGCCCGACTTCGCCGCCGCCCGCAGGATGCTGTCCGAGACGCCCGTCGCCGCCGGCGCCATTTTCACGCTCGCAGGGGTCCGCCCCGAGGAGAGTTGCGTCATCGAGCGCCGCCCCGATACCGCCCATGTGATCGACGGCCCCGCGCGCGCCGTGAACGCCTGGCAGTCGCCCGGCTGGAAGGGCCTGCCGCGCGGCGACGACAACCCTCGCCGCCTCGACGCGATGGCCGCCGCCGCGCTGACGCTCGACCCGGCCCTCCCGTGGCTGCGACCCCCCGTGCTCAACGACCGCACCCGCCTCGTCTTCGCCGCCGATCCCTCCACCGGCGCTTTCGTCGCCCAGGGGCGCGAGGCCGACGGGCCGGCGACCCGCACGCTGGAGGCGGCAGCGTGAGCGAGCGTCGCCCCCCTCCCTCGCATTGCCCGCCCCGGCGCGCGCGCCTATAGTCGCGCCCGAGAGGCCGCAAGGCCCGCGAGCAGGAGACCACCGTGAGCGAGGACGACCCGACCGAGGGCGCGGACGGCCCGCAGCGCCCCGACCGCCCCGCCTATGACGGCCCCACCATCTCGGTCGAGGCCGAGATGAAGCGCAGCTATCTCGACTACGCGATGAGCGTGGTCGTGAGCCGCGCGATCCCCGACCTGCGCGACGGGCTGAAGCCGGTGCACCGGCGCATCCTGTTCTCGATGCACCAGAACGGCTTCACCCACGACAAGCCCTATCGCAAGTCCGCCCGCGTGGTCGGCGACGTGATCGGCAAATACCATCCGCACGGCGACCAGTCTGTCTACGACGCGCTGGTGCGGATGGCGCAGGATTTCTCGATGCGCTTGCCGCTCTTGGACGGGCAAGGCAATTTCGGCTCGATGGACGCCGACCCCCCGGCGGCGATGCGCTACACCGAAGTGCGCATGGACAAGCCGGCGTCCTATCTGCTTGCGGATCTCGACAAGGAAACGGTCGACTTCCAGGACAATTACGACGGACAGGACGAAGAGCCCGTCGTGATGCCGGCGCGTTTCCCGAACCTGCTGGTCAACGGCTCGGGCGGGATCGCCGTCGGCATGGCGACCAACATCCCGCCGCACAATCTGGGCGAAGTGGTCGACGCCTGCCTCGCGCTGATCGACAACCCGGAGCTGTCGGTCGCGGAATTGATGGAGCACATCCCCGCCCCCGATTTTCCAACCGGCGGCGTGATCCTCGGTCGCTCCGGCGCGCGGGCGGCCTATCACCTCGGGCGCGGCTCGGTGGTGATGCGGGCGAAGTCGAAGATCGAGGAGATCCGCAAGGACCGCTACGCCATCGTCGTCGAGGAGATGCCGTATCAGGTCAACAAGGCGGCGATGATCGAGAAGATCGCGGAACTCGCCCGCGACCGCAAGATCGAGGGCATCGCCCATGTGCAGGACGAGAGCGACCGCTTCGGCGTGCGGGTGGTGATCGAACTCAAGCGCGACGCGACGCCCGAAGTGGTGCTGAACCAGCTGCACCGCTTCACGCCGCTGCAAACCTCTTTCGGCTGCAACATGCTGGCGTTGAACGGCGGGCGGCCCGAGCAGATGGATCTGCGCACGATCCTGAGCGCCTTCCTGCGCTTCCGCGAGGAAGTGGTGGCGCGGCGCACCGCCTTCGAGCTGCGCAAGGCGCGCGAGCGGGCCCATGTGTTATGCGGCCTCGCCGTCGCCGTCTCGAATGTGGACGAAGTGGTGGCGACGATCCGGGCGTCGGCGGATGCGGCGGAGGCGCGCCAGAAGCTGATGGCGCGGCGCTGGCCGGCGGCGGACATCGCCGACTATATCCAGCTGGTGGACGACCCCAGCCACAAGATGAACGAAGACGGCACCTACAACCTGTCCGAGACGCAGGCGCGCGCGATCCTCGAACTGCGGTTGCAGCGGCTGACGGCGCTGGGGGTGAAGGAAGTCACCGACGAGCTGGCGGAACTGGCCGGCAAGATCGTCGATTATCTCGACATCCTGCGCTCGCGTGAGCGGATCATGGCGATCATCTCGGCGGAGCTCGCGGAGGTGAAGGAGCTTTTCGCGACGCCACGGCGCACCGAGATCGTCGAGGCCGAAGGCGAGGTGGACGACGAGGACCTCATCGAGCGCGAGGACATGGTCGTCACCATCACCCATGGCGGCTACGTCAAGCGCACGCCGCTGGCCGACTATCGCGCGCAGGGGCGCGGCGGAAAGGGCCTCGGCGGCATGGCGATGAAGGAGGAGGATTTCGTCACCACCCTCTTCGTCGCCAACACGCACACGCCGATCCTGTTCTTCACGACCGACGGCATGGTCTACAAGCTCAAGACCTGGCGGGCGCCGCTGGGGTCGCGCAACGCGCGCGGGCGGCCCGTGGTCAACGTGCTGCCGGTGGCGCCCGGCGTATCGATCGCGGCGATGATGCCGGTGGATGCGCCGGAGGAGGAGTGGGACAACCTCCAGATCGTGTTCGCGACGTCCGAAGGCGACGTGCGGCGCAACCGGCTGTCGGATTTCACCAACGTGATGCGCAACGGCAAGATCGCGATGAAGCTGCCGGAGGGCGTCCGCCTCGTCGGCGCGCGCATCTGCGACGAGGACACCGACCTGATCCTGAGCACGGCGAACGGGCGGGCGATCCGCTTCCGGGTGACCGATGTGCGGGTCTTCGCGGGGCGCGACAGCACCGGCGTGCGCGGCGTGCGGCTCGGCGCCGGCGACGAGGTGGTGTCGATGGCGACGCTGCGCCATTTCGAGGCCAGCCCCGAGGAGCGCGCGGCCTATCTCAAGATGCGCCGCGCGGTCGAGGGCGGCGCGCCGGAGGACGAGGACGCGCCGGTGGAGGCCGAGGAGGACGCGGCGGTCGCCGACATCGCGCTGGGCCAGGAGCGCTATGCGGAGATGTCGGCGGCGGAGGAGATCATCCTCACCATCACGTCAAAGGGCCTCGGCAAGCGGACCTCGAGCCACGAATTCCCGCTGCGCGGGCGCGGCGGGCAAGGCGTGATCGCCGCCGATCTCAGCCCCCGCAAGAACGACCCCGACCGCAGCGCCGCCAAAGTGGTGGCGGCCTGGCCGGTGGGCGCGGAGGACCAGATCATGCTGGTGACCGACCGCGGCCAGTCGATCCGCTGCGCGGCCTCGGAGATTTCGGCCATGTCGCGCGCGGCGCGGGGCGTGCGGGTGCTCAACATCGCCGAAGGCGAGCGCGTGGTCAGCGTGGCGCGGATCGCCGAGGATGGCGCGGAGGACTGAGCCGCCGCGGCGGCGCGCTTTCGGGGCGATCGCGGCATTCTGCGCCCTGTGGCTCGGGCTCGCTCCGGCGCAGGCCGCCCCCGCCCGCGTCGTGTCGATGAATCTCTGCGCCGACCAGCTGGCGATGCTCCTCGCCGCGCCCGGCCAGCTCGTCGGCGTGTCGGACTGGGCGGCGCGGCCCGAGGCCTCGAACATGGCGGAACAGGCGCGGGCTTATCCGCTCAACTCGGGCTCGGCGGAGCAGGTCTTCCTCGCGCGCCCCGATCTGGTGCTCGCCGGCGCGTTCTCCGACCCGGTGACGGTCGCGATGCTGCGCCGGCTGGGGCTGGAGGTGGCCCTCCTCCCCGCAGCCTCCGGCTTCGCGGACATCCCCGTCCTCATCCGCGAGATCGGACGGCTGCTGGGCCGCGCGGCGCAGGCGGAGGCGCTCGTCGCCGAGTTCGAGACCGGGCTGGCCGCGCTTGCGGCGCAGGCCCGCGACCTGCCCCGCCAAGCCGGCGCCTATCACTATCCCAACAACTACACCTCCGGCGCCGGCACCCTCGCGCATGACGCGATGGACGCCGCGGGGCTCGACAACGCCACCGCCGCGCTCGGCCTGACCAGCACGGCGCAGATCGAACTAGAGGCGCTGGTGATGGCGCGGCCCTTCCTGATCCGCACGCGCGCCATCTCGCAGGGCCGGCACGGGCGCGCCTATGAGAGCGCCGCACACCCCGCGCTGCGCGCGCTCGACGCGAAGGGCGGCGCGGTGGTGGAGGAGCGCTGG
Source organism: Rubrimonas sp. (assembly GCF_036788415.1). NCBI lineage: Bacteria > Pseudomonadati > Pseudomonadota > Alphaproteobacteria > Rhodobacterales > Paracoccaceae > Rubrimonas > Rubrimonas sp. The sequence continues at coordinate 12,335 of NZ_DAIQNN010000006.1, forward strand.
CAGGTCTGCGGCGCGCCCTTCGTGCTGGAGGCGGTGGCCGCGCTGCTGGCGGCGCGCGGCGCGCAGTGACCTCGGACCGCCGCTTCCGTCTGCTGCTCTGGACGCTCGGCGCCATCGCGGCGGCGCTGTTCTGCGCCTCGCTGCTGACCGGGCCGGCGGGCCTGAGCCTCGACCAGAGCCTCGGCGCGCTGCTCGCGGGCGAAGGCGACGCGGCGACGCTGGTGATGCGCGAGATCCGCCTGCCCCGCGCGATCCTGGGGCTGGCCATCGGCGCCTCCCTCGGCCTGTCGGGGGCGGCGCTGCAGGGCTATCTGCGCAACCCGCTCGCCGAACCGGGGCTGATCGGCGTGTCGTCCACGGCGGCGCTGGGGGCGGTGCTGGCGATCCATACGGGGCTCGCGGCGAGCCTGCCGCTCGCCCTCCCGCTCTCGGCGCTGGCGGGGGCGCTGCTGGCGGTGTTCGTCGTGCTGGCGATGGCGGGCGGCGCGGCCTCCACGATCACGCTGATCCTCGCGGGCGTCGCGGTGACCAGCTTCGCCGGCGCGATGACCTCGCTCGCGCTCAACCTCTCGCCCAACCCCTTCGCGGCGGTCGAGATCGTGTTCTGGATGCTGGGGTCGCTGTCGGACCGCTCCTGGCTGCATGTCCAGCTCGCTTTGCCGTTCATGGCGCTGGGCTGGGCGCTGCTGGCTGGCCTCGGGCGCGGGCTCGACGCGCTGACGCTGGGCGAGGACGCCGCGGCCTCGCTCGGCGTTCGGCTCGACCGGCTGCGGCTCGCCGCGGTGATCGGGACGGCGGCGAGCATCGGCGCGGCGACGGCGGTGGCGGGCGCAGTCGGCTTCGTCGGGCTGGTCGTTCCGCATCTGCTGCGGCCGCTGGTGGGCGCGCAGCCCTCGCGGCTTCTGCCGGCCTCGGCCCTCGGCGGCGCGGCGATGCTGCTCGCGGCCGATGTCGCGGTGCGGGTGATCGCGCCGGGGCGCGACCTCAAGCTCGGCGTGCTGACGGCGCTGGTCGGCGCGCCGTTCTTCCTTTGGCTCGTGCTGCGCAGCCGAAAGGGAGGGCTGGCGTGAGCCCGCTTCTGGAGTTGCGCGATCTGCGCGTGAAGCTGGGCGCGCGGGAGGCGGTGCGGGGCGTGACGCTGGCGCTGGCGCGCGGCGCGTTCGTCGGGCTGATCGGGCCGAACGGGGCCGGCAAATCCACGCTGATGCGCGCCGCGCTGGGGCTTATCCCGGCGCAGGGCGACCGCCTGCTCGGCGGCGACCCGGTCGCCCGCCTCGCCCCGCCCGAGCGCGCCCGCCGCGCCGCCTGGGCGCCGCAGGAGCGCGAGATCGCCTGGCCCCTGCCCGTCCGCGCGCTGGTGGCGCTTGGGCGCGCGCCGCATCGCGCCGGTCCCGCGACGGCGCGGGACGCGCGCGCCGTCGACGCAGCGATGGCGCGGATGGACGTCGCCCAGTTCGCCGACCGCCCCGCCGACCAGCTGTCGGGCGGCGAGCGGGCGCGCGCGTTGATCGCCCGTGCGCTCGCGCAGGAGGCGCCGCTGCTGCTGGCCGACGAGCCGACTGCGGGCCTCGACCCCGCTCATCAGATCGCGCTGATGGAGGCGTTCGCCGCACTCGCCGCAGAGGGGCGCGGGGTGATGGCCTCGCTGCACGATCTGGGGCTGGCCGCGCGCTGGTGCCATCGGCTGATCCTGCTGGATGCGGGCCGCGTCGCCGCCGAAGGCCCGCCGCGCGAGGTGCTGACGCCGGAGCTGCTCGCCCGCATCTACGGCGTGCGCGCGCATCTGGACTGGGGGCCGGAGGGGCCGGTGGTGCAGCCCACGGGCCTCGCCCGCGCTTGACAGCCGGGCGCCCGCGCGCGATGCGACGCCCGGCCCATCGCCGAGGGAGCGCCCGAATGACACCCCCAGTCGCCGAGCTTCGCGAACCGCAGGTCGATCAGGCGCTCGCCGCCGATCACGGGCTGAAGCCCGACGAGTACGAGCGCATCCTGCGCCTGCTCGGCCGCACGCCGAGCTTCACCGAACTGGGCATCTTCTCGGCGATGTGGAACGAGCACTGCTCCTACAAATCGTCGAAGAAGTGGCTGCGCACGCTGCCGACCACGGGTCCGCAGGTGATCTGCGGTCCCGGCGAGAACGCCGGCGTGGTGGACATCGGGGACGGGCAGGCGGTGATCTTCAAGATGGAGAGCCACAACCACCCCTCCTACATCGAGCCCTACCAGGGCGCGGCGACAGGCGTCGGCGGCATCCTGCGCGATGTTTTCACCATGGGCGCGCGGCCCATCGCGGCGATGAACGCGCTCAGCTTCGGGCGGCCCGACCACCCGAAAACCCGCAGCCTGCTGGCGGGCGTCGTGGCGGGGATCGGCGGCTACGCCAACGCCTTCGGCGTGCCGACAGTGGGGGGCGAGTTGCGCTTCCATCGCGGCTATGACGGCAACTGCCTCGTCAACGCCTTCGCGGCGGGCATCGCGGAGGCCGACGCGATCTTCTACTCCGCCGCCTCGGGCGTGGGGCGGCCCGTGGTCTATCTCGGCGCGAAAACGGGGCGCGACGGCGTCGGCGGCGCGACCATGGCGAGCGCGGAGTTCGACGACACGATCGAGCAGAAGCGCCCGACCGTGCAGGTGGGCGACCCGTTCACCGAGAAGAAGCTGCTCGAGGCGTGCCTCGAGCTGATGGCGAGCGGGGCGGTGATCGCCATTCAGGACATGGGGGCTGCGGGGCTGACCTGCTCGGCGGTCGAGATGGGCGACAAGGGCGATCTGGGCGTCGCGCTCGACCTCGACGCCGTGCCCTGCCGCGAGGCGGCGATGACGGCCTATGAGATGATGCTGTCGGAGAGTCAGGAGCGGATGCTCATGGTGCTGCGCCCCGAGAAGGAGGCGCAGGCGCGGGCGATCTTCGAGAAATGGGATCTCGACTTCGCCATCGTGGGCGAGACGATCCCCGAGGACCGCTTCCTGATCCGCCACAAGGGCGAGGTCCGCGCCGACCTGCCGCTCAAGGCGCTGTCGGGCGAAGCGCCGGAATACGACCGGCCCTGGGTCGAGAGCCCGGCGCCGAAACCGCTCGGCCCCCTGCCCGAGATCGCGCCGGGCGAGGCGCTGCTGCGGCTGATGGGGACGCCCAATTTCGGCTCGCGCGCCTGGGTATGGGAGCAGTACGACGCGCAGGTTCTGGCCGACACGCTGGCGGTTCCGGGCGGAGATGCGGGCGTCGTGCGCGTGCACGGGACGCGCAAGGCGCTGGCCTTCACCTCCGACGTCACGCCGCGCTACTGCCTCGCCGATCCGGTCGAGGGCGGGAAGCAGGCGGTGGCGGAGGCGTTCCGGAACTTGTGCGCCGTGGGGGCGACTCCGCTGGCCGCGACCGACAACCTCAATTTCGGCAATCCCGAGAAGCCCGCGATCATGGGGCAGCTGGTGGGCTGCATCAGGGGGATCGGCGAGGCGTGCCGGGCGCTCGACTTTCCGATCGTGTCGGGCAACGTGTCGCTTTACAACGAGACCGACGGCGCCGCGATCCCGCCCACGCCCACCATTGGCGGCGTGGGGCTGATGGCGGACTACGCGACCATGCTGCGCATCGCGCCGCGACCCGGGGACGCGCTGGTGCTGCTGGGGGAGAGCCTAGGGCATCTGGGCCAGTCGGCGCTGCTGGCGGAGCTGTTCGACCGCCCCGAAGGCCCGCCGCCGCCGGTCGATCTCGGCGCGGAGAAGCGGACGGGCGCGCTGGTGCGGGCGCTCGCGACGGATGGGCTGGCGACCGCCGCGCACGACCTCTCCGATGGCGGGCTCGCCGTCGCCGCCGCCGAGATGGCGCTGGCGGCCGGGCGCGGGTTCGCGCTCGAGGCCGACGCGCTCCTGCCGCCGCTCGCTTGGTTCTTCGGGGAGGATCAGGCGCGCTATCTGGTCGCCTGCGCGCCGGACGACGCCGCCCGCGTCACGGCGCTGGCGGCCGAGGCCGGGATCACCGCCCGGCAGATCGGCGCCGTCGACGCCGCATCCGAAGCGGATGCGGCGCTTCGGCTCGGCGCCGAGACCGTCGCGCTGGCGGAGTTGCGCGCCGCGCACGAGGCGGCGCTGCCGCGCCTGATGGGTCAGGGCTGAGGGAACGGCCCTTTCGCGACGGTGCAGCGGTCGAGCAGATAGGCGATCGAGCGATAAGGCCGGTCGCTGTGATGCGACAGGCCGATCTCGCAGGTGCGGCTCGACGAGAAACCCTCGGTCACCCCCTCGGGCAGCGCGCCGCGCAACTCCGCCAGCGCCGCCTTGTTGAGGTCCGGCAGGGTGAAGCCCCGGTCGCCCGACCAGCCGCAGCAGTTGATCTCGGTCGGACGGATCACCTCCTCGGCGCAGGCGGCGGCGAGGGCGGCGAGCTTGCCCTCCGCGCCGCGCTTGAGCGTCGAGCAGGTCGGGTGGATGGCGACCGTCTTCTCGCGCCGCGTGACCTCCAGCTTCGGCAGGACGTGGTCGTGCAAGAAATCGGGCAGGTCGAACAGCCGCATGTCGGCGCGGCGGCGCTTCATCGCGCGGAAGGCGCAGGGGCTGGTGTCGAACACCACCATGTCGCGGCCTTCGCGGCTCGCGGCCCAGAGCGCCTTCTCAAGTTCGTCGCCCTTGCGGTCGGCCTCGTTCATGAGCCCCTTGCTCTCGAAGGGCTGGCCGCAGCACATCTTGCCGACGCCCTGGGGATAGACCACGGCGTAACCGGCCTTCTCCATCAGCGAGACCACCTTCGACGAGAGCGAACCGCGCTCTGGATCGTAGCGCGCAGGCCCCATGGCGCGGCTGGCGCAGCTCGGGAAATATACGACGCGCGGGCGATTGCCCTCGGCGGGCAGGCGCGGGCGGGCGAGGCCGCCGGCCCCCGGCATCGAGGACGTCCAGAGCGGGATGCGGTTCCCCGACAGCTTGCGCACGCCGCCGGTGATCGCGCCGAGCGTGCGCGTGCCGAGCAACCGATGCACGATGTCCACCGCGCCCAGCGCATATTTCACGATGAAGGCGACTGCGCCGTAATTGCGCCCGACAAGCCCGGCCACGCGCGGGGCCAGCGCCCCCCAGCGGCGGCTGCGCATGCCCTTGATCATGGCGCCGGTGTCGACCCCCACCGGGCAGGCCTTGGCGCAAAGCGAATCCACGGCGCAGCTGTCGATCGCCTGAAGGTCGAAGGCCGCCTCGAACTCGGCGAGCTTCTGCGGGGACTCTCCCGTGTCGCGCAGCCGCGCCATCTCGCGCAGCGTCGAGATGCGCTGGCGGGGCGTCAGCGTGTAGTCGCGCGAGGGGCAGACAGGCTCGCAGAAACCGCATTCGATGCAGCGGTCGACCTGCGGGTCGGCGGGCGGCATCGGCTTGATGTCGCGAAGATGCGCCTGCGGGTCGTCGTTGAGGATGACGCCGGGGTTGAGCAACCCCTCTGGATCGAACAGCCGCTTGAGCCGGCGCATCAGCTCGGTCGCCGTCGCGCCCCATTCCATCTCGACGAAAGGCGCCATGTTGCGCCCCGTCCCGTGCTCGGCCTTGAGCGCGCCGTCGAGCTCGCCGACCACCAGCGCCGCCAGATCGTCCATGAAGGCGGCGTAGCGCGACACCGCGCCCGGCGCGGCGAAGTCCGGCGTCAGCACGAAATGCAGGTTCCCCGCCAGCGCATGGCCGAAGATGATGGCGTCGTCGTAGCCGTGCTTGCGGAACAGCGCCTGCAGCCCCAGCGTCAGTTCGGCGAGCTTTGACACGTCCGCCGCAACATCCTCGATGATGACCGTCGAGCCGGTGGCGCGCATCGCGCCCACCGAGGGGAAGGACCCCTTGCGCACATACCAAAGCTGCTTGCAGCGCACCGGATCGTCGGTGAAGGCGACCGGCCCAAGCGTGCGGCATGGCGCCAGCGTCGCCTCCAGCTCGGCGATCTTGCGGGCAAGCGCCGCAGCGTCGCCGGCGCGGGTCTCGATCAGCAGCGACGCCGCCGCGTCGGGCAGCGCCGACAGCTCCTCCGGCACGCCCGGCTTGCCCTCGACGCTGCGCAGCGTCGCGCGGTCCATCAACTCGACGGCGTCGGGGCCGTGCGGAGCGAGCGCGATCACCGCCTCGGCGGCGGCGCGCACATCCTCGAACGCCACCAGCGCGGTCGCCTTGAAGGCGGGGTCGTCGACGGTGCGATAGGTGATCTCGGAGATGAAGCCGAGCGTGCCCTCCGAGCCGATCATCAGATGCTGGAGCATGTCGATCGGGTCGTCGAAGTCGATCAGGGCGTTGAGGCTGTAGCCGCAGGTGTTCTTGATCGAGAACTTGCGCCGCACCCGCTCAGCGAGCGCGACATCGGCGCGCAGCTCGTCCGACAGCTCGACGAGCCCGTCGAGCAGGTCCTTGCGCCGCTGCGTGAACACCGCCCGGCTCGTCGGGTCGGCGGTGTCGAGCGTCGAGCCGTCGGCGAGGATGACCCGCATCGAGGCGAGCGTGCGGTAGCTGTTCTGGGCAGTGCCGCAGCACATGCCGGAGGCGTTGTTGGCGGCGATGCCCCCGATATGGGCGCTGTCGATGGAGGCCGGGTCCGGGCCGAGGCGACGACCGTGACGCGCGAGCAGACGGTTGGCCTGCGCGCCGATCACCGCCGGCCCCAGCGTGATCGCGGAGCCGTCCGCAGCGACGCGCCAGCGCCGCCACGGCGCACCGATGCGCACCAGCACGCTGTCGGTGATCGCCTGCCCCGACAGGCTGGTGCCGCCGGCCCGGAAAGTCACCGGCGTCTTCCAGCGACGCGCGGCGGCGAGCACCGCCTGAAGCTCCTCCTCGTCGGCGGGCGCGACCACCACGCGGGGGGTCAGACGGTAGAGGCTTGCGTCGGTCCCGTAGGCGAAGCGGCGCAGCGGGTCGGTGATCACGGCTTCGGGGGGCAACACTCCGGCGATTTCGGAGATGAAGCCGTCATGGGCCTGCGCGTCAGAGGCGGCGCTGTCGCGCCCGGCGGTGAAGGCGGCGTCGTCCATGGCGATCTCCCTGCCCGCGCGCGCGGGCGACGAACTTTGATTTCTTCAAGTCCTTTCAAAAGACCATCGCCGACGCGTACGGCGTCGGCGACCCGGATTTAGGTCGGTGCGGCGATGCGCCATGCGCGGCGGCGCCGCAGAACTTAAGTCTGCGGCGCCTTGGTCGGAGAAGCCTCCGCCGCCGGCTTCGGGGCCGTCAGGAGACCTGCACGGTCACCCCCGGCTCGCCGTCCGGCCCGACCATGTGCACCGCGCAGGCGAGGCAGGGGTCGAAGCTGTGGATGGTGCGCAGGATCTCGAGCGGCTGGTCGTGTACTGCGAGCTGGTGGTTGTCCATCAGCGCCGCCTCGTAAGGCCCGTGCTGGCCCTCCGCGTCGATCGGTCCGGCGTTCCACGTGCTCGGCACGACCGCCTGATAGTTCGACAGCTTGCCGTTCTCGATCACCGACCAGTGGGTCAGCGCGCCGCGCGGGGCCTCGAGGAAGCCCACGCCCTTGCACTGGTCCGGCCAAGTTCTGGGGTTCCACAGCGCGGTGTTGAAGGTCGTGCGGTCGCCGGCGCGGATGTTGGCCACGAGGTCGTCGTACCAGATCATCATCTGATCGGCGATGATCTTGCTCTCGAGCGTGCGCGCCGCCGTCCGACCCATGGTCGAGAACATCGCCGTCAGCGGCAGATCGAGGGTGGACAGCGCATAGCCCGCCAGCTCCTTGGTCGGCTCGTGGCCGGTCGCATAGAGCATCAGCACGCGGGCGAGCGGGCCGACTTCCATCGGCTTGCCCTTCCAGCGCGGCGATTTCAGCCAGGAATAGTCCTGATCGACGTCGAGCTGCGTGTAGGGCGGCTTCGGCCCGGTGTAGTTGAGGGTCGTCTCGCCGTCGAACGGGTGCAGACCCGTGTTCTTGCCGACCGAGTAGTCGTACCAGGCGTGGCTGACGAATTCCTGGATCTGGCTGTCGTCGTAGAGGTCGATCGGCTCGACCTTCGACAGGTCGCGGTCGAGGATGACGCCCGCGGGCAGGAACAGCCCCGACATGTCGCCCCGCGGCCCCGGCGTCGGGAAGTCGCCGACGCACAGGAAGTTGCCCACGCCCTCGCCGCGCTCGAACCAGTCCTTGTAGAAGGACGCGATCGCCAGCGTGTCTGGGACGTAGACCTGATCGACGAAGCGCTGCATCTGCTCGATGACGGTCTTGACCTGCTGGAGGCCGACATCGTTGAACGCGGTCGCCCCCGAGCCGCCGGCGCCGCCCGAGAACGCCGCAGGCACGCCGCCCACCGCGAAGTTGGGATGCGGGTTCTTGCCGCCGAACACCGCATGCAGCTTGACCACGTCGCGCTGCCAGGCGAGCGCCTCGAGGTAGTGCGCCACCGCCATCAGGTTCGCCTCGGGCGGCAGCTTGTAGGCCGGATGCCCCCAATAGGCGTTGGCGAAGATGCCGAGCTGGCCGGACTCGACCAGCCCCTTCACCTTCTTCTGCACATCGGCGAAGTAGCCGGGGCTCGACTTCTCGTAGGGCGAGATCGACTGTGCGAGCTGCGAGGTCGCCGCCGGGTCGGCGCTCAGCGCCGAGACCACGTCCACCCAGTCGAGCGCGTGCAGGTGGTAGAAGTGCATGACATGGTCGTGCACATACTGCGCCGCGATCATCAGATTGCGGATCAGCTGGGCGTTGACGGGGATCTTGTAGTCCAGCGCGTCCTCGACCGAGCGGACCGAGGCCATGCCGTGCACCAGCGTGCAGACGCCGCAGATGCGCTGCGCGAAGGCCCAGGCGTCGCGCGGGTCGCGGCCCTTCAGGATGATCTCGATCCCGCGCACCATCGTCCCCGAGGAATAGGCGCCGGTGATGTTCCCGGTCTCGTCCAGCTGCGCCTCGACGCGCAGATGGCCCTCGATCCGGGTGAGCGGATCGACGACGAGTCGTTCGGTTCCCATGGCCATCTGCTTACTCCGCGACGAGGTTGTCGGCAGCCAGCACGAGCAGGCTGTTCATCTTCTTGTCCCACTTGAAATGCGCGCCGGCGTCGTCGAACTGCGCGCGGCAGGAATTGCAAGTGGTGGCGAGCATGTTGGCGCCCGTCGCGCCGATCTGCTTCATCTTGATCTCGAAGGCCGCGTAGCGCAGCGGATCGGCCCGGCGGATGCTCTGCACCCCTCCACCGCCGCCGCAGCACCAGTTGAGCTCCTCGGGACTGTGCGGCTCGCGCAGTTGCAGACCGAGCGCCTCCATCACCACCCGCGGCGCCTCCGCCGCCCCGCCGCGGCGCGACACCTGGCAGGGATCGTGGAAGGTCACCGTGTCGCCGATCTGCTGGAACTTGAGCGCGCCGGACTTGACGCCCTCCTCCAGCAGCTCGACCGCGTGCAGCACACGGAAGGGCAGCGGCGCGCCGTGGACGTTGGCGGCCTCCCAACGCATCGCCTGATAGTCCTGCCCGCATTCCGGCAGCACCACGGTGCGCGCGCCGAGCGCCGTCGCAGCCCCGATGAGCCTGTCCGACGCTGCGCGCTGCCACGCCTCGTTCCCCGAGACGATGCCGTAATTCGACGTCTCATAGCCTCGCGTCGAATAAGTCCAGTCGAGCCCCATCCGGTTGAGGATCTTCGCCATCGCGACGATCGCCTCGGGATATTGCGTCAGGTCGGCCTGCGAGGTGCAGACCATCACGTCGGCGCGCACCTTGTCGACGTTGATCGGGACGCCGGACTCCGCGCTCAGCGCCCGCACCCGGGCGACGAAGTCGTCGGGCGTCGCGCCGGGCAGACCCACGCCGTCCGCCTGCTCCTTCGCGGCGTCGTAGAGGTCCTGCGGCACGAGGCCGGCTTCGCTCATGCCGTGTCGGGCCTTGCGCACGAGCGAGGCGATGTCGATGCTCATCGGGCAGATCAGCGTGCAGCGCCCGCACAGGGTGCAGCTGTCATAGAGCAGCTCCTGCCAGGTCTCGAGCTCGGCGATCGTCACTTTAGGCTTCAGCCCGAGGCGCTTGTAGATGAAGGCCAGCGGCCCCGCCTCGCGCTTGTAGGCCTGCTTGAACGGCTCGAGCTTGAGGATCGGCGTGAACTTCGGGTCGTGCGTGGCCTCGTAGAAGTGGCAGGCCTTGGCGCAGGCGCCGCAATGGATGCAGGCCTCCATATAGGTCGCCGCCGTGCGCCCGAAATCCTTGGCGAAGTTCTTCATCGCCTTCTCGACGCGGAGCTTGTCCGCATCGTCGCCCTGCGTGTCGGGGACGAAGGGTTGTTCCATCACGGTATCGATTCCGGCGGTCATGCCAGGCCTCCCTTGCGCTCGAAATAGGCGCCGGTCGTATAGCGCGAGGTGACGAACCAGGCGGCGTGCATCAGCTTGCCGAAGGGGAAGTAGATCAGCAGGAGCCACACGCTGAGCAGATGAACGGCGAGGCCGGTCTCGTAGATCGGCCACAGGTTGGACTTGGCGGCGAAGCCGGTGATCAGCGGCATGATTGTCACGAACCAGGTCGCGTAGTCGTCGAAATTGGAGATGCGGCGCATCACCGGGTCGGTCACCCGCTTCACCAGCGTCATGATCAGCGCGACGATGGTCAGGATGCCGAAGAAGGTGATCACCCCGTTCGGCAGGTTCGGCCACCCGAATCCGAGGATGCTCTTGAAGAACAGGATATGCGCCCCGTAGAGCAGCAGCACGATGAAGAATCCGAGATGGAACACATAGCCGACCGCGTATTGCAGCGCGACTTGCGGCTCGAAGGGCTTGTAGGGCCACAGATGGACGTAGAGGCCTTTGAGCCCGCCGACCCAGGCGTAGTTCTTGCGGGCGGTCGAGAGGTCCTTCCTGCCGGGCAGCAACAGAACGCCGACGAGCCGCCAGAAGAAGCCGAAGGCGAAGATCGCGATGGCGGCCTCCATCGCCGGGCCGCGCGCGAAATCAAGCAACGTCATTGGTCATTTCTCCTTGGCGATGCGGCTGGTGTTGACGCGCGAGGCGACCGACGCCGCAGCGCCCACGGCGACGCCGGCGGCCGCGGCCGCGACGATCCCCGCGGCCGAGCCCCAGCGGCCCGCCGACAGCGGCGTGTAGAAGCTGTCCTTGTCCCAGAAATTCGGCTCGGAGCAGCCGAGGCAGGGATGGCCGGACTGGATCGGGAAGGTGAACCCCTCGTTCCACTTGATCGTGGCGCAGGAGTTGTAGGTGATCGGCCCCTTGCAGCCGAGTTCGATCAGGCACCAGCCGGCGCGCGCGCCCTCGTCGTCGAAGGAGCGGGCGAACTTGCCCTGATCGTAGAACGGGCGGCGGTAGCAACGGTCGTGCACCGTCTCGGCGAAGAAGGCTTTCGGGCGCTTGAGGTGATCGACTTCCGGCAGTTCCCCGAAGGTCAGGAAGCTCGTCAGCACGCCGGCGATCACTTCGGGCATCGGCGGGCAGCCGGGCACGTTGATGACGGGGCGGTTGGTCACGATCTGGTCGGCCCCGACCGCGCCGGTCGGGTTGGGATGGGCCGCGCCGACGCCGCCGAAGCAGGCGCAGGTGCCGATCGACACGATCGCCGCCGCCCCCGCCGCCGCCTCCTTGAGGATCTCGACATTGGTGTGGCCATTGATCGTGGAGTAGACGCCGTCATTGGCCAGCGGAATCGAGCCGTCGACCACGACGATGTACTTGCCGAAATTCTCCTTCATCGCGACTTGCAGCGCTTCTTCGGCCTGATGGCCGGCGGCCGCCTGCAGCGCCTCCTGATAGTCGAGCGAGATCACGTCGAAGAGCAGCGACTCCAGCGTCGGCGCGTGGCTGCGGGTCAGCGACTCGATGCAGCCCGTGCATTCCTGGAAAGACAGCCAGATCACCGACTGGCGGCGCGAGGCGGCGACGTTCTGCGCCATCGTCGGCACGACGCTGGCCGGCAGCGCCATGGCGGCGGCGATGCCCGAACAGTATTTCAGAAGCGCCCGGCGGCTGATGCCGCGTTCGCGCAGGGCTTCTCCGATAGTGCCGGGTTCGTCGCGCATGCGGCGGTCCTCCTTGCAGCGGGGCCGCGCCGCGACCCCTGTGAACGCGCTTACGGCTGGCCTGCGGCGCGCGCCGCCAGTCGCTGCGCCAGGGCCTCGGCCCCGGCGCGGATGTCGCCCATGTCGGCGGCGAGGATGAGCGGCGCTGTCGCGATCTCGATCTCCTCGGCCAGCACGGCGCCTTCGGGATTGCAGTTCTTCACCCACCACACGCCGGAGACGGAGGTCTCCTGCGCCTCGACGAGCCCGCCGACGCGCACTTCGACACGGGCCTCGCCCGTCCCCAGAGCGGCGCGCAACGCGTGGTAGTCCTCGGGGCCGATGGGCAGCCCGCGCAGCGTGACGATGCGGCGGTCGTCCTCGCCCGCCGCGACCGCGCGCAGATGCTCCAGAACCTCGGCCAGGACGGCGTCGACCATCGGCCCGCCCGCGATCGGCTCGGGCGAGGCGACCGGATCGTCGGCGCCCGACAAGCCCTCCAGCGCGCGCGCGACGGCCTGGAAATCATGCGTGTGCGTCGGCTTTGCGCTCACAGACCCCACGCCTCCAGCTTCGCCCGCGCCAGCGCCGCCATGCGCGGCAGTGCGGCTGAAACGGCTTCTGTCGGCGTCATGCCCCAGTCGAGCGAGCCCGGCTGCACCCCCACCAGCGCGCGCCGCTGCGGCAGCCGGTCCTGGATGCGGGCCATCCCGAGCACTTCCATAAGGCTGACTTCATGCACCGAGGTCTTGGGGCCGGTGGTCAGAAAGGCGTCCATCTCGGCGCCTTCGAACACGCGCAGCGTTCCGGGCTCCGCGTGCAGCTGGGCCGTGTCGAGCACCAGCAGCGCGTCGCAATCGGCGATCGGCCCGGCGAGGGTGAAGGAGAGCGTGCCGCCGTCGAGGAAGCTCAGGCCGGGGCGCGCGCCCATCGCCGCTTCGAGCGCGCGCAGCGCGTGCACGCCCGCGCCTTCGTCGCTCAGCAGGGTGTTCCCGATCCCGAGGACCAGCGCGCCCCCAGCATGCTCCAGATCACCGTCCAACGCCGTCTCCCTGTCCCTACGATCCTCGCCTCACCTGGGCCGGGGGTCCGCCGGGATCGTCGGAAACTGGATCAGATCGGCGTCTTTCCCCTTGACCAGTGTCAACTTTTAAAGCGCGCTCAGTCGATTATTCCACTCGTGCGACGAAAGTTCTGGTGCACAGTCGCTTAACTTAAGCGCTCATGCCAAGTAGTCGCTTCGCCGCAGCGCGCGCATAGTCTCTGTTCAACAACGCAATGAAGTCGAGGGAGACGCCCTTGGGGCAGACCGCCTCGCATTCTCCATGGTTCGAGCAGGCGCCGAAGCCCGTCGCGTCCATCGCGTCGACCATCGCCAGCGTGCGGCGGTCGCGCTCGGGCTGGCCTTGCGGCAGCATGTTGAGCTGCGCGACCTTGGCGGCGAGAAACAGCATCGCCGAGCCGTTCGGGCAAGCCGCGACGCAGGCCCCGCAGCCGATGCACATCGCCGCCTCCATCGCGCGGTCGGCGGTCTCGTGGGAGATCGGGATGGCGTTGGCGTCCGGGGCCTGGCCGGGTCGGACGCTGACATAGCCGCCGGCCTGCTGGATCTTCTCCAGCCCCGAGCGGTCCACCGCCAGATCGCGCAGCGGCGGGAAAGGGCCGGCGCGGAAGGGCTCGATGGTGATCGTCTCGCCGTCCTGATAGCGGTACATGTGGATCTGGCAGGCGGTCAGCCCGCCATGTCCGCCATGCGGCGCCCCGTTGACCGTCAGCGAGCACATGCCGCAGATGCCCTCGCGGCAGTCATGGTCGAAGACGATCGCCGGCTCGCCCTTGGCGACCAGCTTCTCGTTGAGCAGATCGAGCAGCTCGAGCAGCGACACGCTCGCGGCGACGTCGCGCATCTTGTAGTCGACGAAACGGCCGCGATCCTCGGCGTCGCGCTGACGCCAGATGCGCAGGGTGAAGTTCATCGCGCCTCTCCGGTCACTTGTAGCTGCGGGTCGCCATCGCGACCTCCTCATAGGCGAGCGGCTCGACGAGCCGTGCGGGCTCCGCCCCCTCCCCGCGATGCGCCCAGACGGCGACATGGGCGAAATTGGCGTCGTCGCGCACCGCCTCGCCGTCCGGGGTCTGGTGCTCCTCGCGGAAATGGCCGCCGCAACTCTCGTCGCGTTCGAGCGCGTCGCGGCACATCAGCTCGCCGAATTCGAGGAAATCGGCGACGCGGCCCGCGCGTTCGAGCTCGGCGTTCATGCAATCGGCGTCGCCGGTCATCAGCAGGTCGGACCAGAACTCCTCGCGCAACTCGGGGATGCGGGTCAGCGCCGAGCGCAGGCCGTTGGAATTGCGGCTCATCCCGCACTGGTCCCACATGATGCGCCCGAGCGTCTTGTGGAACTGGCGCGCCGTGCGTTTGCCGCGGCCCGACATCAGCCGGTCGACCCGGCCCTCGACGTCGTGCCGCACGGCGGCGAAATCGGGCGAGCTGGTCTCCGGCGCCCCGGCCCCCACGCGGGCGAGATAGTCGCAGATCGTGGAGGGCAGGATGAAATAACCGTCCGCCAGCCCCTGCATCAGCGCGCTCGCCCCGAGCCGGTTGGCGCCGTGGTCGGAGAAATTCGCCTCGCCGATCACGAACAGGCCGGGCACGGTGCTCATCAGGTTATAGTCCACCCAGAGCCCGCCCATGGTGTAATGCGCCGCCGGGTAGATGCGCATCGGGCGGGCGTAGGCGTTCTCATCGGTGATCGAGCGATACATCGCGAAGAGGTTGCCGTAGCGGTCGGCGATCTTGTCGACGCCCAGCCGGTCCCCGCTTTCGGTGAAGTCGAGATAGACGCCACGGCGTTCGCCGTCGACCGCCGGCCCCACGCCGCGCCCCTCGTCGCAGACCTGCTTGGCGGCGCGGCTGGCGATGTCGCGCGGCGCGAGGTTGCCGAAGCTGGGATATTTCCGCTCGAGATAGTAGTCGCGGTCCTGCTCGGGGATGTCGCGCGGGTCCTTCTCGCAGTCGCGGACGTTCTTCGGCACCCAGATGCGCCCGTCATTGCGCAGCGACTCGCTCATCAGGGTGAGCTTCGACTGATCGGCGCCATGCATCGGGATGCAGGTCGGGTGGATCTGGGTGAAGCACGGATTCGCGAAACCCGCGCCGCGCTTGTGGGCCCGCCAGGTCGCCGTGACGTTGCAGCCGATGGCGTTGGTCGAGAGGTAGAAGACGTTGGAGTAGCCGCCCGTGGCCAACACCACGGCGTCGCCCGAGAACGCCTCGACCTTGCCGGTCACCAGATTGCGGGTGACGATGCCCTTGGCGTGCCCTTCGCCGTCGACGCCGCGCGCGATCACCACGTCGAGCAATTCGGTGCGATTGTGCATCGTCACCGTGCCGGCGGCGATCTGCTGGTTGAGCTGGGAATAGGCGCCGAGGAGGAGCTGCTGACCGGTCTGACCCTGAGCGTAGAAGGTCCGGCTGACCTGCGTGCCGCCGAAGGAGCGGTTGTCGAGCATCCCGCCATATTCGCGGGCGAAGGGCACTCCGGTGGCGACGCAATGGTCGATGATCAGGTTGGAGACTTCGGCGAGCCGGTGGACATTGGCCTCGCGGGCGCGGAAATCGCCGCCCTTGATCGTGTCATGGAACAGCCGGCGCACGCTGTCGCCGTCATTCTGGTAGTTCTTGGCCGCGTTGATGCCGCCCTGCGCCGCGATCGAATGGGCGCGACGCGGGCTGTCCTGATAGCAAAAGCACAGGACGCGATAGCCGAGCCCCCCCAGCGTAGCCGCCGCGGACGCTCCGGCGAGCCCTGAGCCGACCACGAGGATCGTGTATTTGCGCCGGTTGGCCGGGCTGACGAGTTTCACGCTCGCCCGGTGCTTTTGCCATTTCTCCGCAAGAGGTCCGTCGGGAATCTTCGCGTCGAGCGTGAAGGGCGCAGCGTCGAGCATGGGTCTCACGCTCCGTTCAGATGATGGAGAAACGACGACTTGTCGAAGATCGGAACGCCCAGCCAGGCGTCGAGCAGCACCGCGAAGGGGATCGAGGACAGGCCGATGAACACGAACCAGCCATAGAGCGAGGCGATGCGCTCGAGCCGCGCGCGCCAGACCGCGTTGCGCCAGCCGATGCTCTGGAACACGCTGGCCACGCCATGCGCCAGATGGCCCGACAGCAGCCACATCGCGGCGATGTAGAACAGCGAGATGAAGACGTTGCTGAAGCCGATATAGGTCATCGCATAGACGTTCATCACCGGATGGGTGACGCCGCGCAGCGTGTAGTCCTGCAGCATCGAGAAGTCCTGCACCGAACGCGTCGTCAGATGCAGGATGTGGAAGACGATGAAGAGCAGGATCACACCGCCGCTGATCATCATGC
Source organism: Rubrimonas sp. (assembly GCF_036788415.1). Classification (NCBI taxonomy): domain Bacteria; kingdom Pseudomonadati; phylum Pseudomonadota; class Alphaproteobacteria; order Rhodobacterales; family Paracoccaceae; genus Rubrimonas; species Rubrimonas sp. The sequence continues at coordinate 28,674 of NZ_DAIQNN010000006.1, forward strand.
CCCGGCTCGCGCTGGTGGCGGCGAGGTAGCGCTCGCCGAGATAGCCGCGCGCCTTCACCTTGGAGTTTTCCCCGTTCAGCGCGCCGGCGAAGCCCGCATGGACGAGGAACGCGCTCAGCACCAGAGCGCGCACCACCCAGATCAGCCCGAAGGGCAGCGACTGGAGGTGATGGGCGTAGGTGTTGATCGCGCCAGGGCCTATGAAGATCGTGAGATTGCCGACCGTGTGGCCGAGCGCGAAGATCGCAAGGAACGCGGCGGAGCCCGCCACGAGGAATTTGCGCCCGATCGAGGACCGGAAGAGATATCGCCAGGGAAGCGGTCGAGCTGCCTGCACCGTGTCATCCTCGGCGCGTCGAGACCGCGCCGCCTCTGTCAGAACCATCGATGTGATGAGCGCCCGAGCCTCGCCCCGCGCGCAAGTCCGACCATAGGACCGGTGGCGCGTGCGAACGGTTGCGCCATATCAAGCGAAGGCTTTGCGGCGCCGCGGCATATCGTCGGCAGGCCGGGGCGCAGCGCGGCGCCGCCTCAGCGCGAGCGCGCCGCGGCCCGCGCAGGCGTCGGCGTCCCCCGACCCGGCTCGGCGCGCGCAAGATGCGCCATCAGCGCCAGACCGCCGATCAGCGCCGCGATCAGCACGCCGTCCGGCGCGCCCGCGCCGAAGGCGGCGAGGTTGGCCGCAGCGAGCGCCAGCGCCAGCAGCCGCACGCCCTGGCTCAGCGGGCGCGCGACATGGCCGATCGACGCCGCCGTGATCAGCGCGACGGCGAGCAGCGCGCGCAGCAGCGCCAGCGCCGCCGCCGCCGGATCCGTCCCGACGCCCAGCAGCATGTCGGGCTGATTGGCGAAGGCGATGGGGATGACGTAGAAGCCCGCCCCCAGCCGCAGCGCCGCGAAGGAGGTCCGCCAGGGGTCCGCCTTCGCCACAGCCGCCGCCGCGAAGCTCGCGATGGCCACGGGCGGGGTGATCATCGAAAGCATCCCGAAATAGAAGACGAACATGTGCGCCGCCATCGGGGGCGCACCCATCTGCGCCATCGCCGGCGCGGCCAGCGCGGCGAGCAGGATGTAGACGCCGACGGTCGGCATCCCCAGGCCCAGCAGAAGGCACAGCCCCGCCGTCATCGCCAGCAGCAGCGCCATGCTGCCGCCCGCCGCCGCCAGCATCTGCAAGGTGATGGCGAAGGAGATACCGGTCAGGTTCAGCACGCCGATGATCAGTCCCGCCGCCGCCGCCAGCACCACGATGTCGGCGACCTGCTCCATCGCGTCGAGCAGCCGGCGCCCACTTTCGCGCAGCCGCGCCAGCGCGCCGGGACCGGGCAGGCCGACATGCAATGCGATCAGGACGGCGGTCGCGAGCAGCCCCGCCTGCTGCGGCGAGCGCCCCTCGACGAAGAGCAGCCAGATCAGCGCGGCGACCGCCAGCAGATGGCGCCAGGGCGCGGCATTCTCGCCCTCCACGGTTCGCGCAGCCGCGCGCGCGCGCAGCTGCGCGGCGTCGTCCTCCGGCGCGCGCCGGCGCGCCTCGAAATCGACCGCGAAAAGCAACGCCGCGTAGAAGAGCAGCCCCGGCCCCAGAGCGGCCAGCGCGACCTCGGCGTAGGGGACTTCCAGAAGCTCCGCCATGAGGAAGGCCGAGGCCCCCATGATCGGCGGCATCAGCTGGCCGCCGGTGGAGGCCACCGCCTCGATCCCCGCCGCAACTTCGCGCCGATACCCCGCGCGCCGCATCATCGGGATGGTGACTGCGCCCACAGCCGCCACATTGGCGACCGCGCTGCCCGACACCGCCCCGAACAGCCCCGAGCCCAGCACCGCAACCTTCGCCGCCCCGCCGCGCATCCCGCCGACGAGCCTCGAGACCGCCTCGGTCGCCGCGCGGGCGCCGCCGAAGGCGTTGAGCAGCGCGCCGAAGGCGATGAAGGGGGCGATGGTCGTCACCGCGATGTCGAGCATCTTCGAGAATAGCGCGTTGGAGTCGAACGCCAGATACACGCCCAGCCGCTCCGGGCTCACCGGGCGCGAGGCGTAATCCGCTGGCAGGTGCGGACCGACGAACAGCGCGAAGCCCGCCAGAAGCGCCAGCAGCGCCGGCAGCACCAGCCCGGTGCGCCGCCGCACCGCCTCGAGCACGCCCGCGATCATCAGCGCGCCGAGCGCCACCGCCTCCGGGGGCGCGAAGGCGATGTCGAGCTGGATCGCGGGATAGCGCGCCGCGACATAGAGGAACGCCGCCAGCACCGAGGCCGCGAACCCCGCGTTGAGCGCCGCCGCCACGCGGCTCCACGGGCGGGCCGGCGGCGTGAGCAGCGCGAGCGCCGCGCACAGGCCGAGCCCGAAGGCGATCATCTGCTCGGTGTAGAGATGCGCGCCCAGCCGCCCCGGCGCGTCGAGCGCCCAGAGCGTCAGCCCCAACGCGAACGCGGCCCGCAGCCCGTCGCGCGCGCGTTCGGCCGCCCAGCGCATTGCGCGCGCCACCGCCGCCCCTCAGCGCGCGCCGAGCGCATCGTGGAACGGCACCCGCAGCCCCTGCTTCACGAGCGCGTCGGGGTCCAGCCCGCGAAACAGCGGAAAGCCCGCGATCAGCGCCTCGCGATGCGCCGCCAGCCCTTCGACCACGGCGCGCACCGTCTCCGCCGGCGCGTCGGCGCGGGTGAGCAGCAGATTGTCGAAGGCGAGCACCGGCGTCGGCTGCGCCACCCCGGTCATTCCCGGCGCCGCGGGCGCGGTCGCGATGTAGCCCTCGGGGAAGATGTCGCGCACCCGCGCGAGCGCCTCCGGACTGTCCTCGATTGCGAGGATGCGCACCGGCGTCGTCGCGTCGACTTCGGAGACCTTGGCCGCGCCCACGGCGAAGAAGAAGGCGTCGGCGCGCCCGTCGACGAACTGGTCGGCGCCGGCGGCGACCGACGGGGTCGGCGCCGGGCGCACGTCGTCGAGCGTGACGCCGCCCGCGGCCAGCGCCGCCTTCAGAAGCGTGTCGACAGACCCCATCGCCGAGAAGCCCGACGTCACGCGCCGTTCGCGCAACTCCGCGACCGTCGAGATGCCGTCGGCGGCGCGGGCGAACAGCGCGACGCGCAGCGGATAGAGCACGGCGGCGACGCGGAGGTTCTCGAGCCGGCGCCCTGCGAACATGCCGAGCCCCTCATAGGCTTCGGCGGCTTCGAGCGCGTTGGCGATGGCGAAGTCGAGCTCGCCGGAATTGAGCAGCGGCAACAGCGTCGACTCGCCGGAATTGGGCTGGACGCGGGCCTGGAGCGCGAGCCTCTCGTTCATCATCTGGGCGATCACCGAGCCGGTGGTGTAGCTGAGCGTGCCCTGCGACATCGTCCCCACGCCGATCACGCCCTGCGCCGCCGCCGGCCCCGCCAGCGCAAGCAGCGCCGCGACCGCAATGCCGAAAATCCGCTTCACCCGAGCCTCCGCCCATTTCCCGCGCACGCCGGGGGCCGAGCCCGCGACGATCCCGCACGGCACCCTATCCGAGCGGGTCGGACCATCGCCACAACGCGATGGCGCCGACACTGCGCGGCGCTGCGCCGCAGCGCCCCTCACCTCCGCTCCAGCCACAGGCTGCTCTCGAAGACGCCCGGCCGCAACGCGCGCGCCGGCAGGGCCGCCTCGAGGGTCGCGGGCGCCTTCATCCGCGTCGCAGCCCAACGGCAAGAGAACACCGGGCGGAGCGCCCCGCCCAACAGCCAGCCGCCAAGCGCGCACTGCTCGGCGTAGCCGCGCCATGTCCACTCCGGCGGATAGGGGTCCGGCAGGAACACGTCGTGAATGTGGACGAGGACTCCGGGCTTCAGTACCGGCAGGACGCGGTTGAGGATCACATCCACATCGCCATGCGGCAGCAGCAGATGCGAACTGTCGAACACGGCGAAATCGCCCGCCTCAAGCGCCGTGAATTGAGGAAGGTGCGCAGGCGCGAGCACCTCCGCGCGATGCGCGGCGCCCGGCGGCAGCGGCGCGCGCGGCGCGGGGTCGATGCAGAGGATCCCGGTCGCCAGCCCTTCGTCGGCGCAGGCGCGGGCGAGAAAGCGGGTGGAATGGCCCGAGCCGACCTCCACGATCCGCCGCGGCCGCCGCGCCCGCGCCAGCGCATAGGCCGCGCCGGCGTCGAGCCGCGGGAACCATTCCTGATCGATGCGCGGCTGCGGGGCCGGGCCGGTCATCGCCGCCAGCGCCGACGAATGATCCGCTATCAGATCAAGAACATGCGCGAAGTCTCTCTCATGCCGCGCGAAGAGGTCGGCGATTGCGGGATACCCCTCGGCGGCCGGATCGGGCGGGCGCGGCACGCTGTCCGCGTAGCGATAGGGGATGAACGCGCCGCGCCGGCGCAGCCCCAGCAGCGTCGGCAGACCCATGCGCAGCAGCCGCCAGTCCATCGCCCCTCCAGCCCCGCCAAGGGCAATTCACATCCCGGCGCACGCGCATTCATGTCGCGGCGCCTCGCCTTGCCGCGCAGCGGCGCCCCCTGTAGCGTCGCGCCGAAATTCCGCAAGCGTCCCCCCCCGCAGAAAGGCCCCGTCGATGAGCAAGATCAAGGTGGAGAACCCTGTCGTCGAACTCGACGGCGACGAGATGACCCGGATCATCTGGGACTTCATCAAGCAGAAGCTGATCCTGCCCTATCTCGACATCGACCTGAAATATTACGACCTCGGCATCGAGGAGCGCGACAGCACAGACGACCAGATCACCGTCGACGCCGCCCACGCCATCCTGAAATACGGCGTCGGCGTGAAATGCGCCACGATCACGCCGGACGAGCAGCGGGTCGAAGAATTCGGCCTCAAGCAGATGTGGAAGTCGCCGAACGGCACGATCCGCAACATCCTGGGCGGCGTGATCTTCCGCCAGCCGATCATCTGCCGCAACGTGCCGCGCCTCGTGCCCGGCTGGACCCAGCCCATCGTGATCGGCCGCCACGCCTTCGGCGACCAGTACCGCGCGACCGATTTCCGCTTTCCCGGCAAGGGCAAGCTGACGATCAAATTCGTCGGCGAGGACGGGACGACCATCGAGCGCGAGGTGTTCGACGCGCCGGGCTCGGGCGTCGCGATGGCGATGTACAATCTCGACGAGTCGATCCGCGACTTCGCCCGCGCCAGCATGAATTACGGCCTGTCGCTCGGCTGGCCCGTCTATCTCTCGACCAAGAACACCATCCTCAAGGCCTATGACGGACGCTTCAAGGACCTGTTCGAGGAAGTCTATCAGGCCGAGTTCGCCGACAAGTTCAAGAAGGCCGGGATCACCTACGAGCACCGCCTGATCGACGACATGGTGGCCTGCGCGATGAAGTGGTCGGGCGGCTATGTCTGGGCCTGCAAGAACTATGACGGCGACGTGCAGTCCGACACGGTGGCGCAGGGCTTCGGCTCGCTGGGCCTGATGACCTCGGTCCTTATGACGCCCGACGGCAAGACGGTGGAGGCCGAGGCGGCGCATGGCACCGTCACCCGCCACTACCGCGAACATCAGAAGGGCAAGGAGACCTCGACCAACTCCATCGCCTCGATCTACGCGTGGACCGGCGGCCTGAAGCACCGCGCCAAGCTCGACGACAACGCGGCCCTGCTGCGCTTCGCGACCACGCTGGAGAAGACCACCGTGGACGCCGTCGAGGCGGGCTTCATGACCAAGGATCTCGCGCTGCTCGTCGGGCCCGACCAGAAATGGCTCACCACGATGGGTTATCTGGAGAAGGTCGACGAGATGCTGAACAAGGCGCTCGCAGGCTGACGCGCGGCGCCGCGGGAGGCGCCCGCCTTCACTCCGGCTCGACGACGAACTGCGCGCGCGCTCCGGCCCAGAAGGAGACCGCGTATTCGATCGGCTGGCCCGCCATGTCGAGATTGAGCGCCTCGACCCGCAGCACCGGCTGCGTCTCGGACTGACGCAGCCGCGCCGCCACCACGCGCGACGGCGCCCGCGCGGTGATCCGCGTCCAGCTGCGTCGGTAGTCGATTACGCCGTAATTCTTCAGCGCCTCGGTGATCGAGCCGCAGGCCTCGAAGGCCTTGATCAGCCCCGGAAACCGCGCCGCCGGGAAGATGTGGCGGCAATTGTGCACCGGCAGGTCGTCGGCGAAGCCGAGCGTCTCCAGCTCGATCGCCTGCTCGCCGACGCGCAGGCCCAGATGGCGCTGCGTCGGCTCGTCGGCGGGGACGATCTCGGCGCGCAGCAGCTTGTGCGCCGGCGCGCGACCGAGCTCGCGCACATTCTGGCTGAACTTCACCTTCGGGCCGATCCGGTAGTCTACGACCCCTTCCGCCACATAGGCGCCCGAGCCGCGCCGCACCCAGATCGCCCCCTCCGTCGTCAGCTCCGCCAGCGCGCGGCGGACGGTGTGGCGGTTGACGTCGAAGCGCTCCGACAGCTCCTTCTCGGTCGGAAGCTTGTCGCCGGTTCGGAAACGACCCTCGCCGATGTCGCGCCGGAGCGCTCCATAGATCTCGCGCCATATGGGCGAATTCGCCATCTGTCCCCGCCAGCCTCCGCCGTGATGTCGTGGAAAATTCACAGGATCGACGCCGGGTTCGGATTGCCGAGGCGGCGCGTTGAGGTAGTATCTGTCTAGACCACTAGATAAGTTCCCGTGAAATTCCATGTCAAGCGACGACATCGACACGCGTCCCGGCTGGATGGGCGTTCTCGCGCGCTCCGAGCCGCGCGGGCTGGCGGCGGCGGTAGAGGCGCTGTGGGCCGAACTGGGCGGCGCGCCCGAGGCGACCGATCTGCGCGCGCCCCAGACCGGTCTCGCGATGGCGCGCGGGCGGGCCGGCGCGACGGGGTCGGCCTTCAATCTCGGGGAAGTGCCGGCGACGCGCTGCGCGCTGCGGCTGGCGGACGGGACCGTCGGGATCGCCTATGCGCTGGGCCGCGACCGCGCCCATGCGCGCCGCGCCGCGCTGTGCGACGCGCTGATGCAGACGGCGCAGGCCGCGACGGTGCGCCGGATCGTGCTCGCCCCGCTCGCCGCGGCGGAGGCCGACCGCGCCGCCCGGCGGGCCGCCCGGGCCGCCGCGACCCGGGTGGAGTTCTTCACGCTGGTCCGGGGAGAGGACGGATGAGCGCGCCCGCCCTCGCCGCCGCTCCCGCAGGAGGCTTCGCCGATCCGGTGCGCGATGCGGCCTTCGCCTTCCGGGCGCTGCTCGACGCGACGGCGCAGCCGGGCCGGGTTTTCGCGCTGGGCGCCGGCGTGCTCGCGCCGCCGCCGCTGTCGCCCGCTGCGGCGGCGGCGCTGCTGACGCTCGCCGACGCGGACGCGCCGGTCTGGCTCGCGCCGTCGCTGCGCGCGCCGGCGGTCGAGGGCTGGCTGCGCTTCCACCTCTCCACCGCCCCCGAGGCGGAGCCCTCGCGCGCCGCCTATGCGGTGGGGCGCTGGGACGACATCGCCGGGTTGGACTGGCCGGTGGGTTCGGCGGAGCACCCAGACCGTTCGGTCACGCTGATCGTCGAAGTCGAGGCCTTGCGCGAAGGCGCCGGCGCGCGGATTTCCGGGCCAGGCGTCGCGGGCGCGCGACGTCTGGCGGTCGACGGCGTCGGGTCCGGCTTCTGGGCGGCGCGGGCGGCCAACCGGGCGCTGTTCCCGCTGGGTTGGGACGCGATCCTGACGGCGGGCGCGACGGTCGCGGCGCTGCCGCGCGCGACGCGGGCGGAGCTCTGAGATGTACGTCGCGGTCAAGGGCGGCGAAGCGGCGATCGACGCCGCCCACGCCCAGCTCGCCGAAGCCCGGCGCGGCGACCCCGCCGTCGCCGAGCTGTCGGTCGCCCAGATCCGCGAGCAGCTGGCGCTGGCGGTGGCGCGGGTGATGGCCGAGGGCTCGCTGCTCGACCCCGATCTGGCGGCGCTCGCGCTCAAGCAGGCGCGGGGCGACGCGGTGGAGGCCGCCTTCCTGCTGCGCGCCTATCGCGCGACCCTGCCCCGCTTCGGCGCGGCGCATCCGCTCGACACCGGGGCGATGCAGGTCAAGCGGCGCATCTCGGCGACGTTCAAGGACGCTCCGGGGGGCCAGATCCTCGGGCCGACTTTCGACTACACGCACCGGCTGCTCGATTTCACGCTGGCGGCGGAGCGCGAAGCGACCGAGGCGCCCCAGTTCGCCGCGCCGGACGGCCCGCCGCCGGCCCCGCCGCCCCACATCCTCGGGCTGCTCGACGCCGAGGGGCTGATCGAGCGGGCGGAGGACGACGGCGCCGTCCCGCCTGACCTGACGCGCGAGCCGCTCGCCTTCCCCGCCTGCCGCGCGCTCCGGTTGCAGGCGCTCGCGCGCGGCGACGAGGGGTTCCTTCTCGGCCTCGCCTACTCCTCCCAGCGCGGGTTCGGGCGCACGCACCCGTTCGTCGGCGAGCTGCGCGTCGGCCATGTCCGCGTCGCGCTCGACATTCCCGAACTCGGCTTCGCCGTGGAGATCGGCGAGATCGAAGTCACCGAGTGCGAGACGGTCAACCAGTTCGCGGGCGACGGCGAGACGCCGCCGCAGTTCACGCGCGGCTACGGGCTCGTCTTCGGCCATTGCGAGCGCAAGGCGCTGGCGATGGCGCTGGTCGACCGCGCGATGCGCTTCGCGGAATTCGGCGAGGAAGGCGGCGCGCCCGCGCAGGACGAGGAATTCGTCCTCAGCCATTGCGACGCGATCCAGTCGAGCGGATTTCTCGAACACATCAAGCTGCCCCACTACGTGGACTTCCAGTCGGAATTGCAGCTGATCCGGGCGCTGCGCGCGCGGAAGGCCGCCGAATGAACGCCGCCGACAACTCCACCGGCGTCGAGGGCTACAATTTCGCCTATCTCGACGAGGGCGCGAAACGGATGATCCGGCGCGCGCTGCTCAAGGCGGTGGCGATCCCCGGCTATCAGGCGCCCTTCGCAAGCCGCGAGATGCCGATGCCCTATGGCTGGGGCACCGGCGGCGTGCAGGTGACCGCCGCGTGCCTGACGCCCGACGACACGCTGAAGGTGATCGACCAGGGCGCCGACGACACCACGAACGCCGTCTCGATCCGAAAGTTCTTCCAGCGAGTCGCGGGCGTCGCCGTCACCGAGCGCACCGAAGAGGCGACGCTGATCCAGACGCGCCACCGCATCCCCGAGACGCCGCTGCGCGAAGGCCAGATCCTCGTCTATCAGGTGCCGATCCCCGAGCCGCTGCGCTTTCTTGAGCCGCGCGAGACCGAGACGCGCAAGATGCACGCGCTGTCGGAGTACGGCGCGATGCATGTGAAGCTCTACGAGGACATCGCGCGCCATGGCCGCATCGCGACAAGCTACGACTATCCGGTGCTGGTGGAGGGGCGCTACGTGACCGACCCCTCGCCGATCCCGAAATTCGACAACCCCAAGATGTCGGACAGCCCGGCGCTCCAACTGTTCGGGGCGGGGCGCGAGCAGCGGGTTTACGCGATCCCGCCGCACACGAAAGTGGTCAGCCTCGATTTCGAGGACCACCCGTTCGAGCGCGGGGGAACGGGGGAGACCTGCGCGCTGTGCGGGACGGCTGAGTCCTATCTCGACGAGATCGTGATCGACGACGCCGGCGGGCGGATGTTCGCCTGCTCCGACACCGACTGGTGCGCCAAGCGCCGCGCGGAAGCCGGGGAGGCGGCGCGATGAGCGCGCGCGCCGAACGAACGGTCGCGCTGCGCCCGGCCACCGAGGAGGTCCCGGAGCCGCTGCTCGACGTGCGCGGCCTCACCCGGCGCTACGGCGCGCGGATCGGCTGCGCGGACGTGTCCTTCACGCTCGACGCGGGCGAAGTGCTGGGCGTCGTCGGCGAGTCGGGGTCGGGGAAAACGACGCTCCTCTCCTGCCTGTCCGGCCAGCTTCCGCCGAGCGCCGGCTGCGTGCGCTACAACGCGCCCGGCGAAGGCTGGATCGCGCTCGAGGCGCTCAGCGAGGCGCGGCGGCGGCTGCTCATGCGCACCGACTGGGCCTTCGTGCGGCAGAACCCGCGCGACGGGTTGCGCATGGGGGTGAGCGCGGGCGGCAACATCGGCGAGCGGCTGATGGCCACGGGCTGGCGGCATTACGGGCGCATCCGGGGCGCCGCGCTCGACTGGCTGGAGCGGGTGGAGATCGCCGGCGACAGGATCGACGACAAGCCCACCCAGTTCTCGGGGGGCATGCAGCAGCGGTTGCAGATCGCGCGCAGCCTCGCCACCTCGCCGCGGCTGGTGTTCATGGACGAACCCACGGGCGGGCTCGACGTGTCGGTGCAGGCGCGGCTGCTCGACCTGATCCGCGAACTGGTGGGGGAGTTCGGGCTGTCGGCGATCGTGGTGACGCATGATCTGGCGGTGGCGCGGCTGCTCGCGCACCGGCTGATGGTGATGAAGGACGGCCGCACGGTCGAGACGGGGCTGACCGACCAGGTGCTCGACGACCCCCAGCATCCCTACACCCAGCTGCTCGTCAGCTCGATCCTGCAGGTCTGAGCCATGGAGATGATCGCGGTCGAGAACGTCGCCAAATCCTTCACGCTGCACACGCAGGGCGGCGCGCGGATCGCCGCGCTGGACGGCGTGTCGCTCAGCGTGCGGGGGGGCGAATGCGTGGCGCTGACAGGCGAGTCCGGCGCGGGCAAGTCCACGCTGATGCGGATGATCTACGGCAATTACCTCGCCGAGCGCGGCGCGATCCGCGTGCGCGAGGGCGCCGATTGGGTCGACGTCGCATCTGCGGCGCCGCGCGACATCCTGCGGCTGCGGCGCGGCGCGCTCGGCTACGTCTCGCAGTTCCTGCGGGTGATCCCGCGCGTGCCGGCGCGCGACGTCGTGGCCGAGCCCTTGCGCGCGCTGGGCGTGGATCGCGAGGCGGCGCGGGCGCGGGCCGAGGAGTTGCTCGAGCGGCTGCGCATCCGGCGCGCGCTGTGGGATCTGTCGCCCACCACCTTCTCGGGCGGGGAACAGCAGCGTGTGAACATCGCGCGCGGCTTCGCCCATCCCTACCCCGCGCTGCTGCTCGACGAGCCGACCGCTTCGCTGGATGCGGCAAACCGCGCGACGGTGCTGGCGCTGATCGCCGAGGCGAAGGCGCGGGGCGCGGCGATCCTCGGGATCTTCCACGACGCCGAGGCGCGCGCGCAGGTCGCAGACCGCCTGTTCGAACTCGCGCCGGTTCGGGCGGCGTGACGGACCGTCTCCGTGCGCGCGGCGTCCTGCACCTCGTCGTCGGACCGTCCGGGGTCGGCAAGGATGCGCTGATCGACCGCGCGCGGGTCGCCCGTCCCGACATCCTGTTCCCCCGCCGCTGGATCACGCGCAGCGCCGACGCCGGCGGCGAGGCGCATGTCGCAGTCGCGCCGGAGGCGTTCGAGGCGATGGCGGCGGCGGGCGATTTCGCGCTGCACTGGCGGGCGCACGGGCTGGCCTACGGGGTCCCGCGCGCGATGGCCGACGCGCTCGGGGCGGGGCGGCATGTCGTGCTCAACGCCTCGCGCGCCGCGGTGGCGCAGGCGCGGGCGCAGTTCCAGCCGGTGCGGGTGCTGCTCGTCGCCGCGCCGCCCGAGGCGCTGGCCCGCCGCATCGCCGCGCGCGGACGCGAGACGGAAGCCGAGGCGCGCGCCCGGCTCGACCGCGCGCCGCCCCCTCCGACCGGGCCGGATGTTCGGACGATCGACAATGGCGGCGCGCTGGACGACGCCGCGGCGGCCTTTCTCGCGGCGTTGGCGCCGCCCGTTGATCCCGAGCCGGAGGCCGGGCAATCTCGCTCCCGGCTGATGGAGGAGCGAAGCTGATGCGCGGATGGCTCGGAGCGGCGCTCGCCGCATGCGCGGCGGGTCTCGCCCCGTCGGGCGCGGCGGCGCAGGAAGTCGCCTGCGGCGTTCCGCATGTGATCGCGCCGGGAGAGACGCTGCACCGCATCGCCGTCCGCGCCTATGGAGCGGACGGGAACTTCCGCACGCTGTTCACGGCGAACCGCGCGCGGCTGGGCTGGCGAGACCCCTCCCAGATCGAGATCGGCCAGGTGATCGCCATCCCCTGCCCCGAGGGCGCGCCGCAACCTCCGCTCGCGCTTCTCGCCGCTCCGCGCGCGACAGGTGGCGCAGATCCCGACCTCGCCGCCGAAATCGCCATCGCCGCGCTGGCGGAGACGCGGCGCGGGGAGGACTCCGTCGCGCTGACCGTTCTGGGACCGCGAGAGGCGCATCTCGGCGGCCTGCTCGGCCCCGATCTGCACCGCCTCAGCCTGCCCTGGCCGCGCCCGGACTGCGCGGCGGCGGCGACCGATCACGCCGATCCGCAGACCGCCCGCCTGTGTTCGGAGTTCCTCTGGTCGCGCCCGCTCCGCGCGCGGTTCGACGTGGCGGTCGCGCGGGAGGGCGACGCGCCCGGACCCGAAGCGCCCACTTGCCGGGCCGAGGACAGGGAGCAGGCGCGCGCCTGTCTCGACGCCCTGCGCACGGGCGCAGCCGAACTCGCGGCGATGGAGGCGGCGCTGCTCGACGCGCTCGCCGCCGAGCCGGGCGCGCTCGACGGGCTCGCCGAACTGCCCGGACTCACCCGAGAGACCATGCTTCACGCCATCGCGCCGATCGCCTCGCCGACCGCCGCAGCCGACATCGCCCGCCTCGACGCAGGGCTCGCGGCGCTGGAGGCGTCGGGCGCGGCGCTGGCGCTGCGCCTCTCGGCGCTCGCCGCTCAGGGCTCGGAGACGACGACGCCCTGAAGCGGGAACCGGCGCAGCAGACGGAAAGTCGCGCCGTCGCCCGGATCGCCGAACACGCAGATCTCCTCGATGTGGAAATCGGCCTCCAGCCCGGGGGCGAACAGGTCCTGAAGGATCGGCGCGGCCACTGCGGCTTCGGTCGAGGCGAGCGGGCCGGTCAGGGTGATGTGGAAGCGGAACCGGTCCAGCACCCACGGATAGCCCCAGTTGCGCAAATGCGCCTCCTCGACCATGTCGAGCCCCGCGCGGCGGCGGCGGTGCGTCTCGGCGCCGGTCAGCGGCGCGCGCAGCAGGTCGAGTTCGGTCACGCAGGCGTCGGCCAGCGCGCGCAGCGCCGGCGGGTCGACGGGCTGTCGCGCCGGATCGGGCGCCTTTTCGCCGCCCTCGCCCTCCGCCTCGGGATCGGGCGGCCCGAGCGGGCGCAGGCTGAGAAATCCGAGACCGAAATCGACCCGCAGCCCCGGCGCGCGCACCGGCGGCGTGCGTTCGGCCAGCGCCGCCACGGCCTCGCAGAGCGTGTCGGGGTCGATCCCATCGGCGAGACGGAAGGGCGGCTTGAGCGTCGCGTGCAGCCCGTAGCGGCGCGCCTCGCGGGTGAGGCGCGCGCGCGGCGCGGGCAGGCCGGGAGGCTCGGGCGCGGCGACCCCGTCTCCGGTCTCGGGATCGGCGCCGAGCCATTCCGCTCCGATCCGCGCCAGCGCGGAGCCCTGAGGCGGCGCATAGAACACGGCGTAGCGGGCGTAGGCGGTCGTGCGCATCGCATCCCTCGGGCGAGTCGGCGGCTCTGCTGCGCTTCTATCCCTCTGAGCGTGACCGATATATGAAATTGACGCCGGCGCCGCGCTCGACTACCGCCCGACGCGGCCCGCCGCCGCCGCAGGAGCCCCGCAATGCCCTCCCCTTCCGCCGAACTGACGCTGGCCAACGCGCGAGTCGTCGCCCCAGACCGGGTCTTCGTCGGCGCGGTTCTGGTGCGCGACGGCATGATCGCCGACATCTCCGAAGGGGCGCGCGCGCCGGCCGGCGCGGTCGATTGCGAAGGCGACCACCTTCTTCCCGGCCTCGTCGAGCTGCACACCGACAATCTGGAGCGCCATCTGCACCCCCGCCCAGGCGTGGACTGGCCGCGCCGCGCCGCCGTCGCCGCTCATGACGCCGAATTCGCCGCCGGCGGCGCGACGACCGTGCTCGACGCGCTGCGTCTCGGCTCGACGACCGGCGAGGACCTCGCCGCGCTGGCGCTCGAAGCGCTCGAGGCGATCGGCCAGCTGCGCGCGCTCGACCTGCTGCGCGCCGACCATTTCGTTCATCTGCGCTGCGAACTGACCGCGCCCGAACTCGTCGCCGAGTTCGACGCCCTGCATGGCGAGGACCGGCTGCGGCTGATCTCGATCATGGACCATACGCCCGGCCAGCGGCAATTCGCGAGCCTCGACCAGTACGTCCTCTATTACCGCGACAAGAAGGGCTTCACCGACGCGCAGCTCGACGCCCACATCGCCGAGGCCAAGGCGTTGCAGGAGGCCCATGGCGCGCCGAACCTCGCCGCGATGGTCGCGCGGATGCGCGGCGCGCGCTTCGCCATCGCGAGCCATGACGACGCGACCGAAGCCCATGTCGCCGAAAGTGCGGCGCTCGGCGCGGGCATCGCCGAATTTCCCACGACCCTCGAAGCCGCGCGCGCCTCGCGGGCGGCGGGGATGCGCATCCTGATGGGCGCGCCCAACGTGCTGCGCGGCAAATCGCATTCGGGCAACGTCTCGGCGCTGGAGCTGGCCCGCGACGGGCTGGTGGACATCCTGTCCTCGGACTACGCCCCCGCCTCGCTGCTGCTCGCCGCCTTCAAGCTCGCCGAGGAGGTCGAGGGCTGGACTCTGCCGCGCGCCGTCGCCTGCGTCACCCGCAACCCGGCCGAAGCCGTGGGCCTCGACGACCGCGGGGCCATCGAGATCGGGCGGCGCGCCGACCTCGCGCGCGTCTATCACGTCGAGCGGCTCTGCGTGACGCGGGGGCTTTGGCGGGCGGGGCGTCAGGTGCTCTGAGGGCTCGGCGCCGCGACGGGCGCGATCAGGCGGGTCAGCGTCTCGGGATTGCGGAAATACTGCTCGTGGGTCGAGGCGTTCCAGCCGGCCCACCAGCCCTGAGGCGAGCGGACCACCAGCGAGGACGCCTCGCCGAAGGCTTCGCGGTGGCCCGGCGTGAACCCCGCAACCCAGTCGTTGCGCGCGATCACGTCAGTCCAGCCTGCGAGCGGGGGATCGGCGGCGAGCAGCTTGGCGCGCTCGGCGTCCATCTCGGGCTCCTGCGCGCAGAACACCCGCATCGGCGCGCCCCAGCTGTGGAAGTGGGTGCGCGCGCGGTCGGCCCCCCAATCGGCCAGCGCGTCGATGGCGATGGCCGCGCCCATGCTGTGACCGACGACGAAGACTTCGTCGTAACACTCTGGCGAAGCGTAGATCTGGGCGAGCAGCCGCTCGACGCGGCTTTTCGCGCGCGCGCGCACGCCGGCGGCGGCGTCGCCTTCGCGCGCGTCGGTGAGATAGCTCTTCGAGAACTCGGCCAACGCCGCGATCCGGTCGGCCTGAAGCCCCGCCAGAAGCCCCGGCAGGACGGTCCACCAGGGCTGCGCCTGCACCCATCCCACCGCGCCCGAGAGCGCGTCGGCGCCGACGAGCCCCGACAGCCAGCCCGGCGCGAGCGAGGGGTCCGACGCCAGCGCCTTGGCCGCGAGCAGGGCCAGCGAGGCGTACCACGCCAGCAGCAGCGCACCCGAAGCCGCCAGCGCCGCGCCCAGATAATTGGGCCGCAGCAGGCCCTTGGCGACGCCACCGAAGAACCAGTAGGCCAGCAGCGCGAAACCGCGCGTGACCTTGCGAACAGGGTCTGCGGGCAGTTCGGCGGGGATCAGATCGCCCCAGAACGCCTCGTGGACGTCGATGCGGATGGCGGGCGCGTCGGGCCGACGCTCGGTCGCGGTCAACCGGCGCGCCGAAAAGCCGTTGAGCTCGACCGGGTCGGGTTCGAAATCCCGCGCGAAGCCGTCGGCGTGGAACTCGAAGGCGGCGCAGAGCTGGTCGCGAACCGCCCCCTGCTCGCGCTTGCCGTAGCCCGGAACGACGACGACCGCGCGGCGGATCATGGCGCTACCGTGCCTCGCGCAGCAGCGCCGCGAGCCGCGCCGCGTCGAGGAACGCCGCGCGCCGGCGTTCGGCGGCGGCTTCGGCCTCGGCGTCCGCGCCCCATTGCGCGATCTGCCAGATCTCGTCGACCCGGCTCGCCTCCCAGGCTTCGGCTGCGTCCATCGCCCCCTCCGCCGCCGCCAGCCCCAGCACGAGCGACCCCGAAAGGCTCGTCAGTTCGGCCAGCGCCGTCAAGGCGAAAGCGTCGCAGGCCGCCACCGCCGCGCGCAGCCGCGCGAGGCTCTCGGGCGGCTGGGCGACAGGGGCGATCCCTTGCGCGCAGATCAGCGGCGCGCCGTGGCGGGCGCGCGCCCAGGCGAGCGGCGGGTCCCACGCCGCCGCCTCGCGCGCGACGAGTTCGGCGGGCGCGGCGGCGCGGTAACAAAGAAGATCGCTCGCCCCGTAAGCCGCGACGTCCTCGACCACCTGCGCCTGCGCCGGGGCGACTCGGTCAAGCGCGGTGTTGAGCGCGCGGGTCAACGGCATGGTCTGCGGCGCGAGCGTCTCGCCCTGCGCCGCCCATTCCGAGGCGACGCCCTCGGCCAGCGCGCGCAGAGGCGCCGCCAGCGGCCTGCCGGCGGGGGTGCGGACGGGCCGGCCGTCGAGCAGCACCGCCCAGCCCTCGGGAGCCTCGACGGCGGCGGCCTCGGTCCAGAAGCGTTTGCGCGCGGTCATTCCAGCGCCTCCAGCGCCGCGTCGAGCGCGTCGAAATGGTCGATCACGATCTCGGCGCCGGCCGCCAGCAGCGCGTCCGGCGCGTGATAGCCCCAGGCCACCCCGATCGCGCGCGCGCCGGCGTTGCGCGCCATCGCGACGTCGTAGATCGTGTCGCCGATCACAACCGCGTCGCAGGCCTGCGCGCCAGTCGCCCGCAGAGCGTTCAGCACCATGCCGGGATGGGGCTTCGATGGCGCGTCGTCGGAGGTCTGCAGCGTCAGGAAAAAGCCCCGCAGATCATGCGCATCGAGCAAATGGTCGAGCCCGCGCCGGGCCTTGCCGGTCGCCACGCCCAGAAGCCGCTCGGTCCGGGACAGCCGGGCGAGCGCGGCGCGCGCCCCGGGATAGAGGGGCATCGCCGCCTCGCCGCCGGTCTCGGCGCGAATTCGGATGAAGGCGCGCTTGTAACAGGCTGCGATCTCGACCGTTTCGACATCGGATAGGCCGGGGTCGAGCGCCGCGGCGGCCTCGACCAGCGACAGGCCGATGATGGCGCGGATCGCGCCGTCGGGCGGAGCGGGCCGTCCGAGATCGGCGAAGGCGGCCCGCATCGCGGCGAGGATGAATCGCTGGCTGTCGATCAGGGTGCCGTCCACGTCGAACAGCGCGAGGCGCAGGCGCGAAGACATCGGCGGGCTCCGTGGCGGCGGGGGCGGGCTTGGCCGGGTTCTAGCGCCCCGCGCCCGGCGCTGGAAGCCCGCGCCGGCGCATTCGCAGGGCGAGCGCCTCTCCCAAAGCGGCGGCGCGCAGTCTATATCGGCCGGGCGCCCCCAGTCGGAACTCCGCCCATGCTCGGCCGCCTGATCGACGACTTGTTGCTGCGTCCCGTCGAGGAGGCGCGCGACGCGGCGTCCGAAGCTTTTCTGGAGCCGACGCTGCGGCTCGGCGTCACCGGGCTCAGCCGGGCGGGCAAGACGGTCTTCATCACCTCGCTGGTCGCCAATCTGCTGGCGCGGGGGCGGATGCAACGGCTGCGCGCGCAGGCCGACGGGCGGATCGCCGCCGTGGCGCTGCGCCCTCAGCCCGACCGCGGCGTGCCCCGCTTCGAGTTCGAACGCCACATGGCCGATCTCGCCGGCGAGCCGCCGCGCTGGCCGGCCTCGACGCGCTCGGTCTCGCAATTGCGGCTGTCGGTGCGCTACCGCTCCGAGAGCTGGCTCGCCGGGCTGGCCGGCGCGTTTTCGGGTCCGCAGACCCTGCATCTCGACATCGTCGACTATCCCGGCGAATGGCTGCTCGACCTGCCGCTGATGGGAATGCGCTACGCCGAGTGGTCGGCGAAGGCCCTCGCCGCCGCCGAGACGCCGCTGCGCGCGGGCTTCGCGGAGCGCTGGCGCGCGGCGCTGGCGGAGGCCGACCCGACGGCGCCTTACGACGAGGCGCGCGCCCAGGCGCTGGCGGAGGGGTGGCGGGTTCATCTGGCCGCCTGCAAGGACGCCGGCCTGTCCGGGCTGACGCCGGGCCGCTTCCTCGCGCCGGGCGATCTGGAGGGGTCGCCGGCGCTGACCTTCGCGCCATTGCCGGACGGCCCCGGAGACAGGCGCTCGCTGCGCGCGGAATTCGCCCGCCGCTACGACGCCTATCGCGCGCAGGTGATCGCGCCGTTCTTCCGCGACCATTTCGCGCGGATCGAGCGGCAGATCGTGCTGGTCGACCTGCTGAGCGCGCTCGACGCGGGTCCCGGCGCCGTCGGCGACCTGCGGGCGGCGATGGGCGAGATCCTCGGCTGCTTCCGCCCGGGCGCCAATTCCTGGCTCAGCGCGTTGCTGGGCCGCCGGGTCGACCGCATCCTGTTCGCCGCGACCAAGGCCGACCACGTCCACCACTCCCAGCATCCGCGGATGACCGCGATCCTGCAGGCCCTGCTGCGCGAGAGCGTCGAGAGGGCGCAGTTCCGCGGCGCGCAGGTCGAGGCGCTGGCGGTCGCGGGGCTGCGCGCGACGGTGGAACAGGAGATCGCGCGCGATGGCGAGACGCTCGCCTGCGTCCGCGGCAAGCTCAAGGCGACCGGACGCGAGGCGGCGCTCTACCCCGGCGAAATTCCCGACGATCCGCAGGCGGTGCTCGCCTCGGCGCGCGAGGGGCTGGCGCACGAACCCGGCTGGCTCGGCGGCGCCTTCGACGTGATGGATTTCGCGCCCCCCAAAGGCGCAGGCGGCGCGTCGGCGGCGCCGGGCCGGCGCGACGCCGACGGGCCGCCGCACATCCGGCTCGACCGGGCGCTCGACTTCCTGATCGGCGACCGGCTGGCCTGAGGAGCCCCGCGATGACCCGCACCCCCCGCCGACCCGTCGTGTTCGACGCCGACGATCCCGCCCTCGGCGCCCCCGCCCCCGACCCCGGCGACGCGCCCGAGATCGGCCCGGAGATCGGCGCGGAAGGGCGGGACGCGCTTGCTGGCGAACCGGCGGGGCTGCGCGCGGCGCGGCTCGCGGCCCGCCCCTCGTCAGCGCTCGCGCGCTGGTTCTGGAGCGCGGCGCTGGCGCTGGTCGGGCTCGCGACTTCGGTCGCGCTGTACGATTTCGTCGCCGGGCTGATCGCGCGCAATGCGATCCTCGGCTGGGTGGCGCTGGGGCTGACGGCGGCGCTCGCCGCCGCGCTGGTCGTCTTCGCACTGCGGGAGGCGGCGGCGGTGGCGCGGCTCGGGCGCGTCGACGCGCTGCGCGCGCAGGCGGCGCGGGCGCGCGAGAGCGGCGACGCGCGCGCCGCGCAAGCGACGCTGAAAGGGCTGCGCCGGCTCTATGCGGGGCGGCGCGACATGGACTGGGCGCTCGCCGACCTCGCCCGCGCCGCCGACCAGCCGCCCGAGGCCGAGGCGCTGCTCGACGCAGCCGAACGCGCGCTGATGCGCGATCTCGACGCGCGCGCGGCGGCGGCGGCGGGGCGGGCGGCGCGGACGGTGGCGGCGGCGACGGCGCTGATCCCTCTGGCGCTGGTCGACGTCCTCGCCGCGCTGACCGCCAATCTGCGCATGATCCGCGAGATCGCAGAAATCTACGGTGGGCGGGCGGGATGGTTGGGCTCGTGGAAGCTGCTCAAGGCCGTGGCGGCGCATCTTGTGGCGACGGGCGCGGTGGCCGTCGGCGACGACCTGATAGGGCCGGCGATCGGCGGCGGCGTTCTCGCCCGGCTGTCGCGCCGCTTCGGCGAAGGGCTGATCAACGGCGCACTGACCGCGCGCGTCGGGGCCGCCGCCATCGCCGTCTGCCGCCCGCTGCCCTTCGCCGCGCTGCCCCGCCCGACGGGTCGCGGTCTGGCCGCGGCGGCGCTGAAGGGCCTGATGCGCTGAGCCCGGAGAACGGCCGCCCGCGCGCTTGAGTCCCACAGACGCGTCGAGGGTTTTCGTTTACTATCTTCCCCGTAAGGTTGAGCCGCCGCGCGCGGCGATCCGAGCGGTCGCAGCGGGGGCGGGACACCGACCGGATGATCGCTCCATGCCGCGCGACCTCGAAGTGGATTTCCAGGCTCTGCTGCTGAGCGTCTTCGAGACGCTGGGCGCGGCGACCGGCGACGCCTTTTTCGAAACGCTCGCGCGCTGCGCCGCCGAAGGCGTCGGGGCGGATATCGCGCTGATCGGCGCGCTCGAGCCGGGCGGCCGCGCGGTGCGGAGCCTCGCAGTGCTCGAGGACGGCGCCGCGCAGCCGCAAATCGTCTACCACCTGCGCGGCACGCCCTGCGAGAACGTGGTCGAAACCGGCGCCTGCGTCATCGAGGACGACCTTCAGGCGCGTTTTCCCCACGACGCGACGCTGAGGGAGCTCGGGATCGTCGCCTATGCCGGCGCGCCGGTGCGCGATCACGAGGGCCGCGCGGTCGGGCTGATCGCGCTCATGGCGCGCCGCCGCTTCGCCAACGCCGAGATGCTGCCGCCGCTCCTGCGCGCCGTCGCCCGTCGGATCGGCGCCGAGATCGAGCACGCCGAGACCGAACGCCGCCTGCGCGCCGCAGAAGAACGCGCGCAGCTGATGGAGCAGCGGCTGCGCGACGGGATCGAGGCGATGCCGGCGGGTTTCGCGCTGTTCGACGCAGAGGACCGTCTGGTGCTGTGCAACACCGCCTATCGCCGGGACACCGGCCTGCTCGGCGGCGCGCCGGTCGAGGACGGCGCGCGCTTCGAGGACATCCTGCGCCGCAACGTCGCCTCGGGCCGGATGATCGACCCCCTCGCCCTTTCCGACCCCGACGCCTATCTCGCCGACCGCCTCGCCCGCCACGCGGCGCCCGACGGCTCGCCCATCGAACAGGCGATGGAGGGGGCGCGCTGGGCCGAGGTCGTCGAGCGGCGCACCGCCGACGGCGGAGTGGTGATCGTGCGCAGCGACGTCACCGCGCGCAAGCGCAGCGAACTGCGCCTGCTCGACGCCATTGCGAGCATCCCGTTCGGCTTCATCATGTGCGATCCCGACGACCGGCTCCTGCTGGTCAACCGCCGCTATCGCGAACTGTACCCCGAGTTCGGCGACGCGCTGACGCCGGGAACGCCCTTCGCCGATCTCTGCGAAATCTGCGCGCGGGAGATCGACGCGAGCGTCGACGGGCGGGCCCGCGCCCGCTGGATCGCCGAGCGCATGGCCCGCCACCGCGCGCCGGGGGCGCCGAGCCAGCACCAGACGCGCGGGGGGCGCAGCCTGCTGGTCTCCGAAAGCCGCACCTCCGAAGGCGGCTATATCGGCGTGCACGCCGACATCACGCCGCTCGTGCTGATGCACCACGAATTGCGCGCCGCCAGCGAGAGCGCGGCGGCCGCGCTGGCGGTGAAAAGCCGCTTCCTCGCCACGATGAGCCACGAGCTGCGCACCCCGCTCAACGCGATCCTCGGCTTCTCGGAGCTGATGGCGCACGAGGTGAAGGGGCCTCTGCCGGAGGCCTATCGCGAGTACGTCTCGATCATCCGCAGTTCGGGCGAGTTCCTGCTGTCGCTGATCACCGACATTCTCGACCTCTCGCGCATCGAAGCCGGCAAGATGCAGATCGAGCGCGCGCCGCTGGCGCTGGGGCCGCTGGCGACGGAATCGGTCGCGATGCTGTCGGAGATGGCGCGGCGCAAGCGTCTGGTGCTGCGGGCCGAGATCGAGGAGGACCTGCCGCTGATCCTAGCCGACCGCCGCCGCATCCTGCAGATCCTGCACAACCTGCTGTCCAACGCGGTGAAGTTCACCGAGCGCGGCGCCGTCGTCGCCTCGGCGCGCCGGGCCGGCGACGCCGTCGCCTTGTCCGTGCGCGACAGCGGGCGCGGCATGACCCCCGAGGAGATCGAGGAGGCGCTCGTCCCCTTCCAGCAGGCGCGCAGCCTCAGCGGGGCGGAGAAGCTTCAGGGAACCGGGCTCGGCCTGTCGATCGTCAAGGCGCTGGTCGAACTGCACGAGGGCGCGCTGGAGATCCGCAGCGCGCCGGGGGCGGGGACTACGGTCGAAATCCGCCTCCCGGCGGCGCCGGGCGCGGTCGGGCTCAGTTCTCGCCCGGCCTCGGCAGAGTGAACGTCTCGCGCACCACCGCGTAGTCGCGATAGCCGAGGCGGGCGAGCGGCTGGAACGCCGTCACGTCGAACCGGCCGTCGCGCAGGCAGTCGGGGCGCAGATGCACGCCGACGACTTCGCCGAACACCGCGAAATTCGCCGCGCCCTCCAGCCTGAGAATTTGCGTCGCCCGGCATTCGAGGCTCGCCGGCGCCTCCGCCACGCGGGCGCAGCCGATGGTCTGGCAGGGCGCGCGCGCGACGCCGGCATGGGCGAACTCGTCGGCCTCGCGCGGGAGCGCCGCGGAACTCGCGTTCATCGCATGGCGCATCGCGAAGGCGACGATGTTGACGCAGAAGACGCCGGTCTCGCGGATATTGGCGACGCTGTCCTTGGTGTCGCCGCGGTCGGGCTTGGCCGAGGTCGAAGCGAACATCACCTGCGGCGGCGCATAGGCGACGGCGTTGAAGAAGGAATAGGGCGCGAGATTGTCGCGGCCCGCCGCATCGCGCGTTGCGATCCAGCCGATCGGGCGCGGCGCGACGATCGCCCCGAACGGGTCGTGCGGCAGGCTCGGGGGCCGCGCGCCGGGGGTGTAGAACATGGCGCGCCTCGCCTGCTTGCCTGCGTGGAGGCGTCATGCTAGCCGCCCGCGCAGGCGGGGAAAAGGGCGGGAGGCGCCGATGTTCCGGCTGCTTCCCGAACGCCCCGGCGATCTCGACGAGGTCGAGGCGCTCTACGATCTGTGCTTCGCGCCGGGGCGGCGGGCGCTGTCGTCCTACCGGCTGCGCGAGGGCGCGCCGCCTATCCCGGGGCTGTGCCGCGTCGCGCGCGACGAGTTCGACGCGCTGGCGGGCGCGATCCGCTTCTGGCCGGTGCGCATCGGGGAAAGCGGCGCGCCGGCGCTGCTGCTCGGCCCCGTGGCCGTGCATCCGACGCGGCAGGGCGAAGGCCTCGGCGGGGCGCTGATCGCCGACGGGCTCGAACGCGCCGCCGAGGCTGGCTGGACGCGGGCGTTGCTGGTCGGCGACGAACCCTATTACCGCCGCTTCGGCTTCACCCGCGCCCAAGCCGAGGCGCTGGCGTTTCCGCCGCCGACCAATCCCGACCGGCTGCTCGCCCGCGCGCTGGCCCCCGACGCGTTCGACGACGTCGCCGGCTTGGTGCGACGCTGGGACGACGACGCCTGAATCGCGCCTCTCACCCCGGCAGCGCCCAGCCGCCCGTCAGCCGCAACCGCACTGTCTCCCCGACGTTCAGCCGCGCGCGCGCGGCGATCGGCAGCGGCTCGACCAGCCCGTCGAGCGCTGCCTCGCCCTCCCAGATCCCGCCGCGATACCGCGCCGAGACCAGCCGCCCCGGCGCGCCTTCGGGGTCGAGGACGACGTCCTCGGGCCGCAGGACGATCCGGGCGGCGCCCGCCGGCGCGTCCGGCCCGCACGCCACCACGGCCTCGAGCGGACCGATCCGCGCCGCCGCACGCCCGCCATGGGCGGACTCCAGCGCGCCGCGGGCCAGCGCCGCGCGCCCGATGAAGCGCGCGACATGCTCGGTCGCGGGGCGCGCATAGACCTCCTCGGGCGGGGCGACCTGCTCGAACCGCCCCGCGCGCATCACCGCGACCCGATCGGCCAGCGCCATCGCCTCGCGCTGATCGTGCGTGATGTAGAGCGTGGTGAGATCGGCGCGGCGGTGGAAGGCGCGCAGCTCCTCCTCCATCGCCGCGCGCAGATGCGGGTCGAGATTGGCGAGCGGCTCGTCCATCAGCACCGTCCGCGCACGGCTGGCGAGGCAGCGCGCGAGCGCCACCCGCTGGCGCTGGCCGCCCGAAAGCTCCGCTGGTCGGCGCGCTCCGAGCGCCTCGAGACCCACGGAGCGCAGATGCGCGTCGGCCTCGCGCGCAGCCTCGGCGCGGCGCGCCCCGGCGGTTTCGGCGGGAAAGGCCACGTTCTCGCGCACGCTCATATGCGGCCAGAGCGCGTAGGACTGGAACACCACGCCGACGGTGCGGTCCTCGGGCGCGACATGCAGGCCCGGCCCGGCGACGGGGCGGCCGTCGAGCGCGATCTCGCCATTGTCGAGCGTCTCGAGCCCCGCGATCAGCCGCAGCAGCGTGGACTTCCCGCAGCCCGACGGCCCGAGCGCGACGAAGAAGGCCCCGCGCGGGATCGCCACGCTGACCCCGTCGAGCGCCGCGACCCCATCGAAGCGCTTGACCGCGCAGGTGATTTCGACCGACATCGACGCCCTCCGCGGCGCGCGGCGCATCGTCCCGAAACGGGACCGCCTGCGGCGCGCGCGGCCCGTTCTGGCGCAGCGCGACGCCCGCCTCAAGCCGAAACCTCCCCAGAAATGGCGAGTTGTCGGAACTCCTTCATACAGCTTAATTTACCAGCAGAGCCCAGCTCCAGTCGCCGGCCGGGGAGACGCAGCGCTTCACCTCACCCCTCGCCCAGCTTTCCCCGGCCGGCGACGTCCCTCCGCTCCAAAGCCGCAGAGGCCGCGCGCCGGCTTGAATTCCCGGCCGCTTTGCCGCCATATCCGCTTGGGTTTCAGGAGGTGCGGATGCTCGCCAAGATTTACCGACCCGCCAAGAGCGCGATGACCTCCGGGCAGGCGAACGCCCGCGACTGGGTCCTCGAATTCACGCCGCAGCAGGCGCGCAGGATCGACCCGCTGATGGGCTGGACCAGCTCCTCCGACATGGCCTCGCAGGTGAAGCTGCGCTTCGCCTCGCGCGAGGAGGCGGTCGACTACGCCCGTCGCCACGGCCTCGCCTGGCAGGTGCTGGAGCCGAAGCCGCGCAAGCCGGTGATCCGCCCGCGCGGCTATGGCGGCAACTTCGCCACCGAGCGCCGGCAAGCCTGGACGCACTGACCGCCGCGCGCGAAACCCTTGCGAAAAGGCCCCGTAGCTCAACCGGATAGAGCAGCGGACTTCTAATCCGCAGGTTGCAGGTTCGAGTCCTGCCGGGGTCGCCAAGACCAGCACAGGAGAGACGCGCCATGCGCCAGATAGCCCGACGCATCGCAGCCCTCGCCGCCGCGGCGGCTCTCGCGGCAAGCCTCGCCGCACCGGGCGCGCAGGCCCTCGACACGCCCGCGCGCGCCGCCATCGTCGTCGACCTGACCTCCGGCGCGGTGCTGCTGGAGAAGAACGCCGACGAGCCGTTGCCCCCCGCCTCGATGTCCAAGCTGATGACGCTGAACATGGTGTTCGAGGCGCTCGAAGAAGGCCGCCTGACGCTCGAGGACCGCTTCCCGGTCAGCGAGAAGGCCTGGAAGATGGGCGGCAGCAAGATGTTCGTGCGCGTCGGCGACCGCATCCGCGTCGCCGACCTGCTAATGGGCGTCACCGTGCAGTCGGGCAACGACGCCTGCGTCGTGCTCGCCGAAGGCCTCGCCGGCACCGAAGAAGCCTTCGCCGAGCAGATGAACCGGCGCGCCGCCGAGATCGGACTGACCGACTCGCATTTCCTGAACGCGACCGGCTGGCCCGACGAGGGCCATCTGATGAGCGTGCGCGACCTCGCCCGCCTCGCCGAGCGCATCGTGACCAAGTTCCCCGAGCACTACCGCCATTTCTCGATCCGAGAGTTCACCTGGGAGGACATCACCCAGCGCAACCGGAACCCGCTGCTCGATCTGGGCCTCGGGGTTGACGGCATGAAGACCGGCCATACCGAGGCCGCCGGCTACGGGCTGACCGCCTCGGCCGAGCGCGACGGGCGGAGGATCGTGATGGTGGTCGCCGGGCTCGACAGCGTGGGGCAGCGCAAGACCGAAGCCGAGAAGATCGTCGGCTGGGCGTTCCGGGAATTCCGCACCGGCGTGCTTTACGCCGCCGGCCAGCCGATCGTCGACGCGCAGGTCTGGGTCGGCGACGCGCCGAGCGTGGGGCTGGCGCCGGTCTCCGACGTCGTCGTCACGACGCCTTTCGCGCAGTCGGACGCCGTGTCGGCGCGGATCGTCTATGACGGCCCCGTCCCCGCGCCGATCGCCGCCGGCGACGTGATCGCGCAGCTGATCGTGGAGGCGCCCGAGATGCCTCCGGTCGCCTACCCGCTCGCGGCGACGGCGGATGTCGGCCCGGGCGGCTTGCTCGCGCGGGTCGAGGCGGCGGCGCGCCTGCTGCTGCGGGCGAGCGCGTCGCCGGACGGCGCGGCGGAGTGAGCGGGACGTTCGTCACTTTCGAAGGCGTCGACGGCGCGGGCAAGACCACGCAGCTGCGCAAGCTCGCGGCGCGCCTGCGCAAGCGCGGCCTCGACGTGGTCGAGACGCGCGAGCCGGGCGGCGCGCCAGGCGCCGAGGAGATCCGGCGGCTGCTGGTCGAAGGCGCGCCGGGGCGCTGGTCGGCGGAGACCGAGACGCTGCTCTTCACCGCGGCGCGGCGCGATCACATGGAGCGCACGGTGGCCCCGGCGCTCGCGCGCGGAGCGGTCGTGCTCTGCGACCGCTTCGCCGACAGCACGCGCGCCTATCAGGCCGCGGGGCGCGGCGCTTCGCGCGCGCTGGTGGATGCGCTGCATGAGCTCGTCATCGGGCGCGAGCCCGACCTCGCCCTGATCCTCGACGTCGACCCCGAAGCGGCGCTGGCGCGCGGGACGGCGCGCGAGGCGGCGAAAGGCGGCGGCGAGACGCGTTTCGAGGCGTTCGGCCTCGACTTCCAGCGACGTCTTCGCGACGCCTTCCGCGCCATCGCCGCCGCGGAACCGCAGCGCTGCGCGCTGATCGACGCCTCGGGCGCCGAGACCGCGGTCGCCGCCCGGATCGACGCCGCCCTCGCCCGCCTTCCGGCGCTCGCGCCATGAGCCGTCGCGCCGCCGCCGAGGCTCACGATCATTCGGAGATCCCCGAACCCGACCGCGTCCCCGGCGCGCCGCATCCTCGCCAGACCCTGCGCCTGTTCGGGCAGGAGCGCGCCGAGCGCGGCTTTCTCGACGCCTGGGGCGCGGGGCGGCTGCATCATGGCTGGCTGCTGCGCGGGCCGCAGGGAGTCGGCAAGGCGACGCTGGCCTATCGCATCGCGCGCGCGCTCATCGCCCACGACCCCGGCGCGCCGCCGCCGAATGGTCTAGACATGCCGACCGACCACCCGGTCGTCCGCCGGATCGCCGCCGGCGCCGAGCCACGTCTGCGCGCGGTCGTCCGCCCGCTGCGGCGCAAGCCCGGCTCGCGCGCCTTTGTCGAACCGCTCCAGCGCGCCGCCGAGATCACCGTGGGCGAGATCCGCGAACTCGGCGAGTTCCTGCACCTCTCCGCCGCCGATGGCGGCTGGCGCGCCGTGGTGGTGGACGCCGCCGACGAGCTGAACGTCGCCGCCGCCAACGCGCTGCTGAAGCTGCTGGAGGAGCCGCCGGCGCGCTGCGTCCTGCTGCTGGTCGCCCATGCTCCGGGGCGACTGCCGCCGACCATCCGATCGCGCTGCCGGACGCTCGACCTGCATCCCCTGCCGCCCGACGCCTTCGCCGCGGCGCTGGCGCAGGCGGGGGCCGCGACCGCCGCGTCGGAGGCGCTCGCCGAGCTGTCGCGCGGCGCGCCGGGCGACGCGTTGGCGATGGCGGCGGAGGACGGCCCGGCGCTCTACGCCGAACTC
Organism: Rubrimonas sp.; assembly: GCF_036788415.1. Lineage (NCBI taxonomy): Bacteria > Pseudomonadati > Pseudomonadota > Alphaproteobacteria > Rhodobacterales > Paracoccaceae > Rubrimonas > Rubrimonas sp. The sequence goes on from NZ_DAIQNN010000006.1 coordinate 56,309, forward strand.
GCCGCGCTGGCCTCCGGCGCGCCGGGGCTCGACCGCCGCCGGCTGCGCGCGCTCGCCGCCTCCTGCGCGGGGCGCGAGGCGGCGGGGCGCTATTCGCTCGCCGTGCGGTTCAGCGTGCTGCTGCTGCAAAGGCTCGCCCGCGCCGGCGCCGGCGCGCCGCTGACCGAAGCCGCGCCGCGCGAGGCCGAGATCGCCCGCGCCCTGTCGTCCGACCCCGCGCGCGCGCGCCTCTGGGCCGAACTGGCCGCGCAGATCGAGGCGTCGGCGGCGCAGGCCCGCGCGGTCAATCTTGACCCCGAACAGACGATCCTCGATATCTGGCTGCGCGTCGACGCGGCGGCGGGGCGGGCCGCCAGAGCCCCCGCGTCGTCCTCTCCCTGAACCGCGGAGATCAGGCCCATGCCGCCGCCCGAGCTGGTGGACAGCCATTGCCATCTCGACTTTCCCGCCTTCGCGGGCGAACTCGACGCCGTGGTCGCGCGCGCCCGCGCGGCCGGCGTGCGCCGCATGGTGACCATCGCCACAACCCTGCCCGCCGCACCCGGCGTCGCCGCCATCGCCGAGGCGCATGAGGGCATTTTCTTCGCCGCCGGCGTCCATCCGATGCACGCGGCGGACCATCCGCCCCTCGCGCTCGACGACCTGCTGGCGCTCGCGGCGCATCCGAAGATGGTCGGGATCGGCGAGACCGGCCTCGATTTTCACTACACCGCCGAAAGCGCCGCCGCGCAGGAGGCGTCGCTGCGGCTGCATGTCGAGGCGGCGCGCCGCACTGGCCTGCCGCTCATCGTCCACGCCCGCGCCGCCGACGCCGAGATCGCGCGCATCCTGTCCGAAGAGCATGCGGCGGGCGCGTTCGGCGGCGTGATGCACTGCTTCAGCTCCGGGCGGGAACTCGCTGAGACGGCTGTTGGACTCGGTTTCTACCTGTCGATGTCGGGGATCGCCGCCTTCCCGAAATCGCAGGCATTGCGCGAGATTTTCGCCGCCGCGCCGCTCGACCGGATCCTCGTCGAGACCGACGCGCCCTATCTCGCGCCGCCGCCCCATCGCGGCAAGCGCTGCGAGCCGGCGCACACGGCGCTGACGGCCGCCGTCGGCGCGCAGCTCTTCGGTCTCGGCGCGCCCGAATTCGCCGCTGCGACCACCGCCAATTTCGACCGGCTCTTCGCCAAGGCCGCAGCTGCGTGATGGCCGAGCTGCGGTTCACCATTCTGGGCTGCGGCTCCTCGGGCGGCGTGCCGCGGCTCGGCGGGCGCTGGGGCGCCTGCGACCCGGCCAATCCGCTGAACCGCCGCCGCCGCTGTTCGCTTCTGGTCGAGCGGATCGACGGCGCGCAGGCGACGCAGGTCCTGATCGACACGGGCCCCGACATGCGCGCGCAACTGCTCGACGCGGGCGTGGAGACGCTCGACGGCGTGCTCTTCACGCATGACCATGCCGACCATGTCCACGGCATCGACGATCTGCGGCAAGTCTTCTTCAACCGTCGCGCCCGCCTGCCCGTCTGGGCCTCGCCCGCCACGGCGCAGACCCTGCGCCGGCGCTTCGACTATCTGTTCGACCAGCCCGAGGACAGCCTCTACCCGCCGATCCTCGATCTGAGCCTGATCGACGGGCCGGTGAGGGTGCAGGGCGCCGGCGGGGCGATCGAGGCCCGCCCTTTCGCCGTGCCGCACGGGCCCGGCATGGAGGCGCTGGGCTTTCGCATCGGCCCGGTCGTCTATCTGCCTGACGTCTCGGCGATGAGCCCCGAGGCATGGGAGGCGGTGCGCGGCGTGGAGTGCTGGATCGTCGACGCGCTGCGCTACGAGCCGCATCTGACGCACTCCCACCTGTCCCAGACGCTCGACTGGATCGCCCGCGCCGCCCCGCGCCGGGCGATCATCACGAACATGCACATCGACCTGGACCATGCCCGCGTGCAAGCCGAGACGCCGGCCCATGTCGCGCCCGCCCATGACGGGATGCGGCTGAGCTTCCCGCTCTGAGATGCTCGGGATCCTGACCACCGTCCTGCCGGTCTTCCTGCTGGTCGGCGCGGGATGGCTGGCGGCGCGGTTCGGGGGCTTTCCGGCGAGCGCCGTCGCCGGGCTGATGAGCTTCGCCGTGCGCTTCGCCGTGCCGGTGCTGCTGTTCGGCGCGATGGCGCGGCTCGATCTGGCGCAAGCCTTCGACCGCGACCTGCTGGCGAGCTTCTACGCCGGCTCGCTGAGCGCTTTCGTCCTCGGCATCGCGCTCGCGCGCACGGCCTTCGGGCGGCGACCGGGCGAGGCGGTGGCGCTCGGCTTCTGCGCGATGTTCTCGAACACGCTGCTGCTCGGCGTGCCGATCCTCAGCCGGGCCGAGGGCGGCGCCGACGCCTTGCCGGCGGCCTTCGCGATCATCGCGCTGCATGCGCCGGTCGGCTATCTCGTCGGCATCGTCACCATGGAGCTCTCGCGCCGCGACGGCGCCGGCGCGCTCCAGACTGCGCAGCGCGCCGGCAAGGCGATCTTCTCAAACGCGCTGACGCTGGGGATCGCGTCGGGCCTCGCGCTGAACCTCAGCGGGATCGCGCCGCCCGAATTCTTCATGGCCGCGGTGGACATGCTCGGGGCGGCCGCGCTGCCGGCGGCGCTGTTCGGGCTCGGCGGGGCGCTGACCGGCTACCGGCTCAAGGAGGGGCTCGCCGAGGCGGCGACGATGGCCGGCCTGTCGATCCTGCTGCATCCGGCGATCGCCTGGCTGCTCGGCGCCGTCGTCTTCGACCTCCCCGAGGCGCATCTGCGCGCAGCCGTGGTGCTGGCGGCGATGCCGACGGGCATGAACGGCTACGTCTTCGCGGCGATGTACAACCGCGCGCAGGGCGCTGCGGCGAGCACGGTGCTGCTCGGCACCGCCGCCTCGGTGCTGAGCGCGACCTTCTGGCTCTGGCTGCTCGGCTGAGCGATGCCTGTCGCCCCGGCTATTCCGCCGCCTGCAGGGTCGGCGCGCCGCCCTCGGAGAACGCCGCCCACAGCGCCGCCCGCCGCTGCGAAACCCGCTCCACCGCCGCCGCCTTGACATGCCCGAAGCCGCGCAGCTGCTGCGGGAGCTCTGCGATCCCGACGGCGAGGGCGTGCGTCTCGGGGCGCATTTCGCGGTTCAGCCGGTCGATCTCGGCGAGGAACTCGCCGATCATCCGCCGCTCCATGCGCCGCTCCGCCGTCCAGCCGAACGGATCGAGCGGCGTTCCCCGCAGAACCTTGCCGTAGCGCAGGACCTTGAAGACCGCGCCCATCCACGGCCCGAAGCGCAGCTTGCGGGGCCGCCCGTCCGGGCCTTTCGGCGCGATCAGCGGCGGGGCGAGGTGATAGTCGATCCGCCGCACGCCCTCGAATTGCGCCGCCACCGCCGGCTCAAGCGTCTCGGCGTGCAGCCGCGCCACCTCGTATTCGTCCTTGTAGGCCATCAGCTTGAACAGGCTGCGGGCGACCGCCTCGGCGTATCCGCCCCCCCGAGGCGCGATCCGCGCCTCCGCGTCGCGCGCCGCCTCGACGGCGCGCGCGAAGCGCATCGCCCAGCGCCGGCTCTGGTAGCGGGTGAGAAGCGCCGACCTGAGGGCGACCATCTCGTCGAAGGTCCGCGCCGGCTGCGCCTCGGGCGCGGTCGCCGACGCCTTGGGGTCGAGGAGCGCCCAGCGCCCGATCTCGAAGGCGCGCAGATTGGCCTCCACCTGCGCGCCGTTGATCTCGATGGCGCGCCTCAGCGCTTCGCGCGACAGGGGGACGAGACCGGCCTGCCACGCCGCGCCCAGCAGCAGCACATTGGCGAATTGCGTGTCGCCCAGATGCGCCTGCGCGAGCGCAGTGGCGTCGAGCCAGCGCGCCTCAGCCGCCCGCGCCTCGACCGCCTTGCGCAGCCGCGACGCAGGCAGTCTGAAATCGGGGTCGCGCGTGAAGGCGCCGGTGACGATCTCGCGGCTGCTCGCCACGGCCCGGGCGCGCCCCGGCGCCATGCAGGCCAGCGTCTCCGCGCCGCCCGTCACCACCAGATCGCCGCCGATCACCGCATCCGCCTCGCCGGCGGCGACGCGGATCGCGCTGAGATCGGAAGGCTTCTCCGCGATGCGGACATGGATGCGCACCGCGCCGCCCTTCTGCGCCAGCCCCGCCATCTGCATCTCACCCGCGCCCTTGCCCTCCAGATGCGCCGCCATCGAGATCAGCGCGCCCAGCGTCACGACGCCCGTTCCGCCGACGCCTGTGATCACAATGTTCCACGAGCCCCGGATTGCGGGGAGCCTCGCCTCGGGCAGGTCTGGTGGGGAAACGTCGCCGCCGGCCCGCCGGCGCAGCTTGGCGCCATGCAGGGTGACGAAACTCGGGCAGAAGCCCGCGACGCAGGAGAAATCCTTGTTGCAGGCGGACTGGTCGATCTCGCGCTTGCGCCCGAATTCCGTCTCGAGCGGCAGGATCGCGACGCAGTTGGACTGCACGCCGCAATCGCCGCAGCCTTCGCAGACGGCGGGGTTGATGAACAGCCGCCGGTCCGGATCTGGGAAGGCGCCGCGCTTGCGGCGGCGGCGCTTCTCGGCGGCGCAGGTCTGGACATAGACCAGCGCTGAGACGCCCGGATGCGCGGCCAGTTCGCGCTGCACGGCGTCGAGGGCGTCGCGGGTCTCGGCGCGCACGCCCTTCGGCAGACGTGCGCGGTCGAAATCCTCCTTGTCGTCGTAGAGCGCCACGACCTTCTCCACCCCCATCGCGCGCAGTTCGGCGCAGATGCGGTAGGGGTCGAGCCCGCCTTCGGTCTTTTGCCCGCCGGTCATCGCGACGGCGTCGTTGAACAGAACCTTGAAGGTGATCGGCGCGTTCGCCGCCAGCGCCGCGCGGATCGCCAGGACGCCGCTGTGATTGTAGGTGCCGTCGCCGAGATTCTGGAAGACATGCGGTCGGGTGGAGAAATGCCGCTCGCCGATCCAGTTGGCGCCCTCCGCTCCCATATGGGTGAAGCCTTCGGTGTCGCGGTCCATCCACTGCACCATGTAGTGGCAGCCGATGCCGGCATATGCGCGCGCGCCTTCGGGGATGCGGGTGGAGGTGTTGTGCGGACAGCCGGCGCAGAACCACGGCTTGCGCTCGGCGAGGTCCGGTGCGGCCCCGGCCTCGGCGAGGGCGCGCAACTCGGCGAGGCGGGCGCGCAGGGCGGGTGTCGCCCGCCCCTCGCCCTCCAGCACCCGCCCGAGCGACAACGCGACGCCGACGGGGTCGAGCGCCATCTTGGCGGAGAACAGCACCGCCCCCGCCTCGTCCTTCCAGCCGACGACGCGGGGGCGGGCGGGCAGGTTGTAGAGCGCCTCCTTGAGCTGGGTCTCGATCAGCGCGCGCTTTTCCTCGACGACGACGACGAGGTCGAGTCCTTCGGCCCACTGCCGCAGCGCGACCGTCTCCAGCGGCCAGACCATGCCGACTTTCCAGACCGTTATCCCGATTTCTTCGAGTGCGGGCTCGTCGAGCCCGAGCAAGTCGAGCGCATGACTCACGTCGAGCCAGCTCTTGCCGGCGGCGGCGATCCCGATGCGGGCGCCGGGCGCCCCATGGGTGCGACGGTCGAGCCCGTTTGCGCGCGCGAAGGCCTGCGCCGCGAAGCGCTTGACATCGTGCATCCGCGCTTCCTGCGCCTGAGGCGTATCGCCGAGGCGGATCGAGACGCCCTCGGGCGGCGGCGCCCAGTCGGTCGGGAGCGCGACGGTCACGCGGTGCGGGTCGCCGTCGACGACTTCCACCACCTCCACGGTGTCCTTGACGCATTTGAGGCCGACCCAGAGCCCGGAGAACCGGCTGAGCGCCCAGCCGAGGATCGCGAAGTCCAGCACGTCCTGCACGCCTGCGGGGCTCAGCACCGGGATCATCGCGTCCATCATCGCGAGATCGGACTGGTGGCAGGTGGTGGAGCTCTCGCAGGTGTGGTCGTCGCCCATCACGGCGAGCACGCCGCCGAGCGGGGCGGTTCCGGCGAGATTGGCGTGGCGCAAGGCGTCGCCCGAGCGGTCGACCCCCGGACCCTTGCCGTACCAGAGCGCGAACACGCCCTCGACGCGCCCCTCGCCGCGCAGATGCGCCTGCTGCGTCCCCCAGCAGGCGGTCGCCGCTAGGTCCTCGTTGAGCCCGCCCTCGAAGACGATCCCCGCCGCCGCGAGCTGCGCGCGCGCGCCCATCATGGTCTGATCGACCGCCCCGAGCGGCGAGCCGCGATATCCCGTGGCGTAGCCGGCGGTGGACAGGCCGGCGGCCCGGTCGCGGGCCGCCTGCGTCAGCATGGCGCGCGTCAGCGCCTGCACGCCGGAGAGCAGCACCGGCGACTTCGCGAGATCGAAGCGGTCGCGCAGCGACACGTCCCGCAGATCCATGTCCAACCCTCCCGATTGCGGCTTCGCCGTCTTGTCCTTTTTAAGGTAAGCTTAACTGACCTAATCCGCAAGCTCCGTTGCACCACGCCTCGGCGGAGCTATCTCGAAGACAGTTCGTGGAAAGGGCGCAGGTCATGACGCGACGGGACATTCTGAAAGCCGGCGCCGCTGGCGCGCTGGCCGCCGGCGGCGCGGTCGCGGCGACCGGCGAGCCGGCGGCGCGCGCGGAGGCGACGCATCCGCCGATTGGCCGATTCGTCGAAGCGGCCGGGGTCCAGCTGCATTACGTCGAGGCCGGCGAGGGGCCGCCCGTCGTCCTGATCCACGGCGCGAGCGGCAATCTGCGCGATTTCAGCTTCGACCTGCTCGACCGGATGGCGCGGGCGGGTTTCCGCGCCATCGCCTTCGACCGCCCCGGCTTCGGCTACAGCGGGCGCCCCGCCGGCGCCGACGACCCCGCGATCCAGGCGCGCATCCTGATCGCAGGCGCGCGCGCGCTCGGCGCCCTGCCCGCCATCGCGCTCGGCCATTCCTATGGCGGAGCCGTCGCGATGGCCTGGGCGACGCAGGCGTCGCAAACGCTGCGCGGCGCCGTCGTCGTCGCCGGGGCGACGCTGCCCTGGGGCGGCGACGCCGGACTGCTCTACAATCTCGGCGCGCGTCCGGTGCTGGGGGGGCTGGTGCGCCGGACCGTGGGGCTGCTGGTGGACGAGGACGCGCCCGACGCGCTTGTGTCCCGCATCTTCCGCCCCGACCGCGCGCCCGAGGGCTATGCGAGCCATATCGGCGTCGGCCTAGCCCTGCGCCCGGAGACTTTCCGCGCCAATGCGGCGGACCTTCACGCGCTGAACGGGCATCTCGAACGCCTCGCGCCCCGCTACGCCGAACTCGACCTGCCGCTGGAGGTGCTGCACGGGACCGCCGACCAGACGGTCTGGGCGGACGTCCACGCCATCCCTCTCGCGCGTCAGGCGCCGCGCGCCCGGCTGACCCTGCTCGAGGGCGTCGGCCACATGCCCCATCACGCAGCGCCCGACGCCGTGGTCGCCGCCGCCCTGCGCCTGCGCGGGGACGGCTGAGCGCGCGCCGCTCAGTCGAGCAGCGGCACCACCGCCTGCGGGTCCCAACTGAGGCGCACCACGTCTTCCCAGACGATGTTCTGCCCGCCGAGCCGCACGCGGTTGGTGCGCGCGACCTTGGCGATCCCGCCGCCCTTCAGCCGCACGCGGTAGATCGACATGTCGCCGAGATAGGCGATGTCCTCGACCACGCCGTCGACGACATTTTCGGGGTGGGGTTGCGCGTCGTCGCGCTTCTCGATCACGAGCTTCTCCGGGCGCAACGCGACCCCGACAGGCGCGCCCTTCGCCGCCGAGATGGCGCGCCCGGTCCGCACCGGGGCGTCGAACGCGTCGAGGCTGATGAGCCCGCTCGCAGGATCGACGACATGCCCTTCGAGAATATTCACATCTCCAATGAACTCAGCCGTATAGCGGCTTGATGGCGCCTCATAAACCTCGCGCGGCTCGCCGAGCTGGGCGATCTTGCCCTCGCGCATCACGGCGAGCCGGGTCGAGACGGTCATCGCCTCTTCCTGATCGTGGGTGACGATCACGAATGTCAGCCCGAGGCTTTCCTGGATGTTGACGAGCTCGAACTGCGTCTCCTCGCGCAGCTTCTTGTCGAGCGCGCCGAGCGGCTCGTCGAGCAGCAGCAACTTGGGTTTCTTGGCCAGCGCGCGGGCGAGCGCCACGCGCTGGCGCTGGCCGCCCGAGAGCTGGTGCGGCTTGCGGTCGGCGAACTTGCCCAGCTTGACGAGGTTCAGCATCTCCTCGACGCGCGCCCCGATGTCGGGCTTCGGCATGCCGTCCATCTCGAGGCCGAAGGCGATGTTCTTCGCCACGCTCATATGCGGGAACAGCGCGTAGGACTGGAACATCATGTTCACGGGCCGCTCATAGGGCGGGGTCCGGGTCAGATCCTGCCCATCGAGCTCGATTCGCCCCGATGTCGGCGTCTCGAAGCCCGCGAGCATCCGCAGGAGCGTGGTCTTTCCGCAGCCCGACGGCCCCAGCAGGGCGAAGAACTCGCCGCGGAAGATGTCGAGGGTGAGGTGATCGACGGCGCGGGCCTCGCCGAAATCCTTGACCACATCGACCAGCCGCAGATGCGGCTTGGCGGCTGGGTCCTTCCAGGGGGCGAAGGGCGAGCCGCTGGCGGCGACCTTGATCTCGGCCATGTTCGATGCTCCGCGCGTTGCGGCGCCGCCCCGCACCGGCGGGGCGGCGCAGTCGTCTCAGGGCGTCAGAGGCCGGTCTTGATCTCGGTCCAGGCGCGGGTGATGGCGCGCTGGTCGCGCGGGCTCGCCGGCGTGGTGACGTAGAGCTTCTTCACCGTCTCGTCGTCGGGATAGATCGCCGGGTCGCCGATCACGTCCTCGTTCAGCAGCTCCTTCGAAGCGAGGTTGCCGTTTGCGTAGTAGATGTAGTTCGACGCCTTGGCCGCCATGTCGGGCCGCATGATGAAGTCGAGGAACTTGTGGGCGTTCTCGACGTTCGGCGCGTCGGCGGGGATCGCCATGTTGTCGAACCACATCAGCGCGCCCTCCTTGGGGATGGCGTATTCCACCGTCACGCCCGCATTCGCCTCGACCGCACGATCGCGCGCCTGCAGGATGTCGCCGGACCAACCGTGCGCGAGGCAGATGTCGCCATTGGCCAGCGCGTTGATGTATTCGGAGCTGTGGAACTTCTGGATGAAGGGCCGGATCGACATCATCAGCTCCTTGGCCTTTTCGATGTCGGCGGCGTCCTTGCTGTCGGGCGGCAGGCCCAGATAGTTGAGCGCCGCCGGCAGCACTTCCTCGGCGGTGTCGAGGACGTAGATGCCGCAATCGGCGAACTTCGCAGCGATTTCAGGGTTGAAGAGCACGTCCCAGCTGGTGACGGCGTCGACGCCGAGTCGCTCCTGCACGGCGGCCACATTGTAGCCGAGGCCGGTGGTCCCCCACATGTAGTTGATCGAATGGAGGTTGCCGGGATCGTAGACGGCGAGCCGCTCCATGATGTCGGGCCACATGTTCGCGAGGTTGGGCAGTTTGCTCTTGTCGAGCGGCTGGTAGACGCCGGCGGCGATCTGGCGCTGCAGGAAGGTGCCGGTCGGCACGACGATGTCGTAGCCGGTGCCGCCGGCGAGCAGCTTGGTCTCGAGGATCTCGTTGCTGTCGTAGACGTCGTAGACGACGCGGATCCCGGTCTCGGCGGTGAACGCCTCGAGAATGGCGTCGTCGATGTAGTCCGACCAGTTGTAGACGTTCACCACGCCTTCGGCGCGGACGACGGCGGTCGAAAGCGCGACGGCGGCGGCCGTCGCGAGCAGCACGGTCTTCTTCATCTTGTCGTCTCCCTGTCCGAGGAGCTTGCACTGCCTTCACCCTATCGGCTCTGTTGCGCTGCGCAATGGGCGCTGCGAAGGAGGCGGAGGTGCGGGGCGTCTATCATCGCGACCTCTATGACGCGTCGCAGCCCGTGGCGTCGTGGTGGGAGGCGTCGGCGCCCGCCGGCCCGCCGCGTCCGGCGCTTCAGGGCGATCATGCGACCGACGTGGCCATCGTGGGCGCGGGCTATGCGGGGCTGTCCTGCGCGCTGAGGCTGGCCGAGCGCGGGATCGGGGCGGTCGCGCTGGATTCGGGGGCGGTGGGCTGGGGGGCGTCGGGGCGCAATGGCGGCTTCGTCGGGCTCGATTCGGACATGCTGGGCGAGGCGGGGCGGATCGCGCGCTTCGGCGAGGCGGAGGCGCGCGCCTGCGCCGACGCCTTTCTGCAGGGCGCCGAGCGGCTGGCCACCTTCTGCGCCGCGCGCGGGATCGAGACGCAAGGGCGGGCGGAGACGCTGGTCGCGCCCCACGCCCGCGCCTTCGCGACCATGAAGGCGGCGGCGGCGGCGCATCGATTCGGCCCGGCGCCGGAAGTCGTGACGGCGGCGGCCTATGGCGAGCAGGGCTTCGACGGGCCGCTCCAGCATGGCGCGCTGCGCCTGCGCCCCGGCTTCGCGCTGCACCCTTTGGCGCTCGCACGCGCGCTCGCCGAAGCGGCGGAGGCTGCGGGGGCTGGGATATTCGAGCGTTCGGAAGTTCTGGCGTGGCGGCGAGAGGGCGCGGCGCATCTGCTGGAGACGGCGCAGGGCGCGCTGCGGGCGCGGCGGGTCGTGCTGGCGACCAACGGCTTCACGCCCGACGCGCTGCATCCGGCCTTCGCCGGGCGGACCATCCCGGTGCTGTCGATGATCGGGGTGACGCGACCGCTGACCGAGGAAGAGCGCGCGGCGCATCGCTGGCGCGAGGACGGGCCGGTCGTGACCGCGCGGCGGATGCTGCACTATTACCGGATGCTCCCGCAGGGGCGGCTCCTGTTCGGGATGCGGGGCGATCTGTCGGGGGCGGATGCGACGGGGCCGGCCATGCGCCGGCGGATCGGCGCCGAGATCGCCGCGCTGTTTCCGCTCTGGGCGGGCGTCGAGATCGAGTTCTTCTGGCGCGGTCCCATCTGCGCGACCGGGGCGCTCCGACCGGGGGTCGGCCGGTTGACCGAGGATGCGAGCGTGCATCACGCCTTCGGCTGGCACGGCTCCGGCGTGAACGGCGCGCAGGTGGCTGGGCGGCTGCTCGCCGATGTGATCGCCGGCGCGCCCGAGACCGCGATCCCGGCTCCCCTGCGGGGTCTGCCGCCGCGCATCCCCCTGCCCGGCCTGCGGCGGCTCTGGGTCGGCGCGGCGGTGGCGGGCTTCCGCGCGCTCGACGCGTGGGAGGCCCGCTGAGCGCTACTCGGCGGCGAGCTTGGTTAGCCGCGGCGCGTCCTCGGCGCCGGCGTGGCCGCGGCCCGAGAGCGAGGGGAAGCGCATGAAGAATTCGTGGCAGGAGAAGGGCTCCTCGCCTTCGGGCGCCTGCGCGCGCACATAACGCCCGTCCCCCTGCAACACCCAGCTCTGCGCCTCGTCGCGCAGGTTGGCCGCCATCACCTGATCGAGGATCTGGGCGTGGACCGTCGGGTTCTTGATCTCCACCAGCGACTCGACGCGGCGGTTGAGGTTGCGGTCCATCCAGTCCGCCGAGGAGATGTAGACGCGCGCCTTCGGGCTCGGCAGGCCGTGCCCGTCGCCGAAGGCCACGATGCGCGAATGTTCGAGGAAGCGCCCGATCACCGACTTCACGCGGATGGTCTCCGACAGCCCCTTCACGCCGGGCCGCACGCCGCAGATGCCGCGCACCACCATGTCGATGTGGACCCCGGCCCGGCTGGCCGCATAGAGCGCGTCGATCACCTCGCGCTCGATGGCGGAATTGAGCTTCACCCAGGCCTGCGCCGGGCGGCCCGCCTGCGCATGGGCCATCTCGCGCTCCAGCCCCTCCAGAATGGTGCGCTTGAGGGTGAGCGGCGCCACGGCGAGGCTCTCGAGCCCGATCGGTTCGGCGTAGCCGGTGACGAAGTTGAACAGACGCGCGGCGTCGCGCCCCAGCGCCGGGTCGCAGGTGAACAGCGACAGGTCGGTGTAGATGTTCGCCGTGATCGGGTGGTAGTTGCCGGTGCCGTAATGGGTGTAGGTCACCAGCCGCCCGCCCTCGCGCCGCACCACCATGCTGACCTTGGCGTGGGTCTTCCAGTCCATGAAGCCGTAGACCACCTGCGCGCCCGCGCGTTCGAGCTGCTTGGTGTGGCGGATGTTGGCGGCCTCGTCGAAGCGCGCCTTCAGCTCGACGAGCGCAGTGACGGCCTTGCCGTCCTCCGCCGCCTCGCAGAGCGCCGCGACGATGGGGGAGTTGCGCGAGGTGCGGTAGAGCGTCTGCTTGATCGCCACGACGTCGGGGTCGCGCGCGGCCTGCTGCAGGAACTGCACGACGATGTCGAAGCTCTCATAGGGGTGGTGGAGCAGCATGTCCTTCTGGCGGATCGCCGAGAAGATGTCGCCGTCATGGTCGCGCACCCGCTCGGGCAGGCGCGGGCTGTAGCTGGTCCAGCGCAGCCCCGGCAGGTCGGAGACGACCAGTTCGTCGAGCGCCTTGATGCCGATGACGCCATCCAGATCGATGATCTCCTCGGCCGAGACGCCCATCTCTTCGGCGATGCGCGCGCGCAGCGCCTTCGGCGCGTCGCCCGACACGGTGACGCGGATCGCCTCGCCCTTGCGGCGGCGTTTCAGCGCCGTCTCGAACTCGCGCACGAGGTCCTCGGATTCTTCCTCCACCATCATGTCGCTGTCGCGCAGCACCCGGAACACCGCCCTCCCCGCCACGGCGTAACCGGGGAACAGCCGGTCGAGAAACAGCGTCAGGAAATTCTCCAGCGCGATGAAGCGAACGGCCCCCTCGCGCTCGGGCAGGCGGATGAAGCGGCTCAGCTGCGGCGGCACCGGCAGCAGCGCGTCGAGCCCGGCCTCGTCGGCCACGCGCTTGAGCCGCAGCGCGAGCGCGAAGCCGCCATTGGCGATGAAGGGGAACGGATGCGCCGGGTCGATGGCCAGCGGCGTGACGACCGGGAAAACCTGATCGAGGAAATGGCTCTCGCAGAAGGCGCGGTCCTCGGCGTCGAGGGCGCCCGCGTCGAGCACATGCAGCCCTCCGGCGGCCATCAGCGCGCGGAGCTCGCCCCAGACGCGCTGCTGCGCCTGCATCAGAGCGCGCGCGTCGGCGTCGATCCTGCTAAGCTGCTGGGCGGGGGTGAGACCGTCGTCGGACGGTTTCTCGACGCCCGCGCGCACCTGCCCGCGCAGACCCGCCACGCGCACGCCGTAGAACTCGTCGAGATTGTTGCCCGAGATCGACAGGAAGCGCAGGCGTTCCAGCAGCGGGTGCCGGGGATTCTCAGCCTCCTCCAGCACGCGCCAGTTGAAGGCCAGCCAGGAGAGCTCGCGGTTGAAGAAGCGCGATGGGCTGTCGAGGTCGAAATCGGGCGCTGCGGCCTGCGCGGGGTCGGCGACGCTGTTCAGGAAATCCGCGCGCATGCGGCTGCTCCGTGCAAGTCGGGGATGAGTCGGCCCCGAGTATCGCGCAATCACGGCGGCGCTGCGACGGGTTTGCGACAGCGGCGCGGGTCGGCGCAGGACTCCGATAAGCGACCAGGCCGCCCAGCCCGGCGCGGCGAGCAGGCGCAGGATCACCCGAGCAGCTCGCCCGCGAGCTTCACGGTGATCGCGCGCTTCTCGGCGAGCGAGGCCGCGTCGAGCGCCGCGACGACCGCTGCGCCCGCGGCGAAGGAGCGCTCGATGCGGCGCGCGAGATAGGCGGGAAGCCCATCCTGAAAGGCGAGGCGTCGGTCGGCGAGCTGCTTGGCGATCACGGCTTCGAGCAGCGCGTCGTCCGGCGGGTCAAGCCGCGCGAGCGGCGCCGCCGCGAGGCGCGAGCGCAGGTCGGGCAGCGCGCAGGGCCAGCGCGCGGGCGCGTCGCGCCCCGTGAGCAAGAGGGCGGCGCCCTCGGCTGCCGCGAAGTTCATCAGATGGAAGAGCGCCGTCTCGGCGGCGGCGGGGTCGGGCGCGTCGGACAGGCGGTCGGCGTCCTCCACGACGCACGCTCCGGCGGCGAGCAAAGCGGGCGCATCCGTCTCCGCCAGCGCCGCGGCGGCGAGGATGGTCGCGCCGGTCTCGCCGGCGAATACATGGGCGAGGTGGGTCTTGCCGGCGCCCTCCGGTCCGACGAGGGCCAGCCGCCCCCCCGGCCAGCCCCGCCAGCCCTCCACAAGGCGCAGCGCTGCGGCGTTCGGCGGGCCTTCGACGAACTCTGCCCGGCCCATCCCCCGGCGACGGGGAAAAAGCAGGTCGAGCGGCGCCTGCGCCGACATCACTCGGAGGCGGCGCGCTCGGCGTCGCGCTCATGGTCAGGGTCGTCGGGGAGCAATTGCTCGCCGCCGGTGTAAAGTCGCCCGGCCTTGTACTGCTCCAGCCCGAAGCGCACGAAGACGCCGATGGCCGCGGCGGCGGGCACCGCGATCAGCAGCCCCGTGAAGCCCATCGCAGCGCCGAAAGCCGAGAGCGCGAACATCAGCCAGACCGGGTGCAGCCCGACGCTGCTCCCCACCAGCTTCGGCGTCAGATAATTGCCCTCCACCGCTTGCCCGACGAGGAACACGGCGGCGACGGCGAGGATCCAGACCGGCTCGTTCCAGAACTGCAACACGGCGAGCCCGATGGAGATGGCGCCGCCGAGCAGCGAGCCGACGAAGGGAATGAAGCTGATCAGCCCGGCGAAGAGCCCCACCACCAGCCCGAAATTCAGACCGAGGATCGCCAGCGCCGTCGCGTAGAATGCGCCGAGGATCAGGCAGACGGTGAACTGGCCGCGCACGAAGCCCGCCAGCACGCGGTCGATGTCTGAGGCGATGCGGCGGATCACTGGCGCGTGGCGGCGCGGCAGCCAGTGGTCGATCTCGTCGATCATGCGGTCCCAGTCGAGCAGCAGGTAGAAGGCCACGACCGGGGTGATGACTGCGAGCGCGATAAAGTCGATCAGCGCCAGCCCGCCCGTCCACGCGCGCTCGAGCAGCGCGACGGAGAATTCCTGAAGGCGCTGTTCGAACTGGTCGAAAGCCTTGGCGAGCACCCCGCCCTCGCCGAAGGCGTCGGGCGCGTGCTGGGCGCCCATGCGCTCGATGAAGTCCTGCGCCGTGGCGACGTAGCCCGGCGCGGCGCGGACGAACTGGTTGATCTGGTCGAGCAGCAGCGGCACCAGCACCACCATCGCCGAGACGGCGGCGGCGCCGGCGAGCGCGGAGATCACCGCCGTCGCCGCAACTCGGCTCAGGCCGAGCCGCTCCAGCCGGTCGGCCAGCGGATCGAGGAAATAGGCGATCGCCATGCCGGCGAGAAAAGGCGTGATCGCGCTGGAGAACGCCCAAAGGAAGACGATCAGCGCGAGAAGCGCCAAACCCCACCACCGCGCCTGTTCGCCAAGCGTCATCGCGCGCCGCCCCTGCCCCGCCGCGACGTCAAAGTCGCGGCAGCGCGGGCACAGGTCAAGCCGGCGTCGGCGAAAACGGCGCTCAGGCCGGGACCCAGCCGGCCATCTCGGTGCGCAGGATGGCGACCATCATCTCGATATGGGCGGGATCGTCGTTGAGACAGGGGATGTAGGTGAAGCTCTCGCCGCCGGCCTCCTCGAAGCTCTCCTTGATCTCCTCGTTGATCTCTTCGAGCGTCTCGACGCAGTCGGCGGAGAAGGCGGGCGCCATGATCGCGATGTTCTTCTTGCCGACCTCGGCGAGGCGCGCAACTTCCTCGACTGTGTAAGGCTGGAGCCATTCCTCCGGGCCGAAGCGGCTCTGGAAGGTCAGCACCACCTCCTCCTTGGCGAAGCCGAGCCGCTCGCGCATCAGCCGCGAGGTCTTGGCGCAAAGGCAGTGATAGGGATCGCCCTCCTTGAGGTAGCGCATAGGCAGGCCGTGATAGGAGGTCACCAGCGCGTCGGGCCGATGGTCGAGCTTGGCGTAGGCCTTCTCGACCGACCGGGCGAGCGCCTCGATGTAGAGCGGGTGGTCGGCGTAATGCGGCACCGTGCGGATCGCCGGCTGCCAGTTCATCTTCATCAGCGTGCGGAAGGCGTGGTCGTTGGCCGTCGCCGTGGTCGGCGCCGAATATTGCGGGTAGAGCGGGAAGAAGACGATCCGCTCGCAGCCCTCGTCCTTGAGCCGGCGGATCGCGGCGTCGGTCGAAGGGTTGCCGTAGCGCATGCAGAAATCGACCAGCACCTGATCGCCATAGAGCTTCGCGAGTTCGGTGCGCACGCTTTCCGTCTGATTGCGGGTGATGGTGAGCAGCGGGCTCTCGTTCAGCTCCTCGTTCCAGATGCCGCGATAGGCCTCGCCCGAGGAGAAGGGGCGCTTGGACAGGATGATGAGCTGCAAGAGCGGCTGCCAGAGCCAGGACGGGTAGTCGATCACGCGCTTGTCGGAGAGGAATTCGCCGAGATAGCGGCGCATCGACCAGTAGTCGGTGGCGTCGGGCGTGCCGAGATTGACCAGCAGCACGCCGATCTTCGCGGGCGCGACAGGCGGATGATCGGCGGGGGCATAGGTCAGGCGTCCCATGCCGGGCGCGTCCCGCCGGTTCTGCATGTCGAGCATCGATCATCTCCCGCCCTTTTCAATCTGGTGCGGTAGATAGCCGCTATGGCCGGTCGTTCAAACCCATAGTCGAGCGGAAAATACGGGAAATCGCGGGAAACCGCTGCGAGACGCGCCGCGCGCGACAAGGCCGCGCCGCCCCGCTTGCGCAGCGCCCGCGCCCCGGCTATAGACCCGCTCACGGTTCGGAGTGTAGCTCAGCCTGGTAGAGCACTGTCTTCGGGAGGCAGGGGCCGGAGGTTCGAATCCTCTCACTCCGACCAGTTTCGCAACGCGACCTGCAAATGCGAAAAGTCGCAGCGTCGCGTCGGCGAAGCGGTGGTCTGCATATTTTTTGGCGAGTTCGAGACAGAGACTGCGCGGAAAAATACCGCGCGCCGCCGACGCCGCGCGCAGCCTGGGTTCGGGGGCGGGGCGAGGCGGCCCGTCAGACCGCCTCCGCCCAGCGTCATTCGTCGGCAGCGGCCTCTTCGGCGGCGACGCGGGCGCGGTCGCCGGCGCCCTTGGCCGAAGGATCGCGGTCGACCAGTTCGACGAACGCCATCGGCGCCATGTCGCCATAGCGGAAGCCAGCCTTCAGCACGCGGCTGTAGCCGCCAGGGCGCTCGGCGTAGCGCGGCCCGAGCGTGTCGAAGAGCTTGCGCACCGCCGGCTCCTGCTTGATCTGCGCAAGGCACAGCCGGCGCGCATGCAGATCGCCGCGCTTGCCGAGCGTGATCAGCTTCTCGACATAGGGACGCAACTCCTTCGCCTTGGGCAGCGTCGTCTTGATCTGCTCGTGCTCGATCAGGCTGCACGCCATGTTGGCGAGCATCGCCTGACGGTGGGTGTGAGTGCGGTTGAGCTTGCGATGCCCCGAACCGTGACGCATGGGAGGACTCCTTGATTTTGCTTTGTCCGGCCGGCCTTCACGTGGGCGCGGCCTCCTTGGGGCGGGATGCCCGGGCGGTCAGGGGGGCGGCGCGCCGCCCCCTGCAACGTTAGAAACTGTCCTCGAACTTCTTGGCGAGATCGTCGATGTTCTCGGGCGGCCAGTCGGGCACGTCCATGCCCAGATGCAGCCCCATCGCCGTCAGCACTTCCTTGATCTCGTTGAGGGACTTGCGCCCGAAATTCGGCGTGCGCAGCATCTCGGCTTCGGTCTTCTGGATCAGGTCGCCGATATAGACGATGTTGTCGTTCTTGAGGCAGTTGGCGGAGCGCACCGAAAGCTCCAGCTCGTCCACCTTCTTGAGCAGCACCGGGTTGAATTCGAGATCCTCGGCGCTGTCGGCGCGGCCCGCCTCCTGCGGCTCCTCGAAATTGATGAAGGTCTGGAGCTGATCCTGCAGGATTCGCGCCGCATAGGCCAGCGCGTCCTCGGGCGTCAGCGCGCCGTTGGTCTCGACCGTCATGGTCAGCTTGTCGTAGTCGAGCACCTGGCCCTCGCGGGTCGGCTCGACCTTGTAGCTGACCTTCTTGACCGGCGAGAACAGGCTGTCCACGGGGATCAGCCCGATCGGCGCGTCCTCCGGGCGGTTCTTGTCCGCCGAGACGTAGCCCTTCCCGATGTCGACCGTCAGCTCCATGTGCACCGAGCCCTCGGCGTCGAGATGGCAGATGACGTGGTCGGGGTTGAGGACTTCGATGCCGTTGGTCTCGACGATGTCGCCGGCGGTGAGGACCTTGGGGCCCTTGCCGCGCAGAGTGAGGCGCTTGGGGCCGTCGACCTCCATCTTGAGCGCGACGCCCTTGATGTTGAGGACGATGTCGGTCACGTCCTCGCGCACGCCCGGCACCGAGGAGAATTCGTGCAGCACGCCGTCGATCTGGATCGACGTCACCGCGGCGCCCTGAAGCGAGCTCAACAGCACGCGGCGCAGCGCGTTGCCGAGCGTGAGGCCGAAGCCCCGCTCGAGCGGCTCCGCGACCGCCGTCGCCTTGCGGCGCGGGTCCGCCCCCAGGGCGACGTCAAGGCCTTGCGGCTTGATCAGGGTGGCCCAGTTCTTGTGGATCATTCTGCTCTCCTCCATGCGCGCGCGCCGTGCCGATCCGGGGCCGGGCGCTTCCCGAGGATGCGTCACGACAAAGGCCCGCTCTGGCCGAGCGGGCCCGTCGACGACGCGGTGGGTCGTTCGTCAGACGCGGCGGCGCTTCGGCGGGCGGCACCCGTTATGCGCAATCGGCGTCACGTCCTTGATCTGGGTGATGGTGAAGCCGGTCGCCTGGAGCGCGCGCAGCGCGGATTCGCGCCCGCCGCCCGGCCCCTGCACCAGCACTTCGAGCGTGCGCACGCCGTGCTCCTGCGCCTTCTTGCCGGCGTCCTCGGCGGCGACCTGTGCGGCGTAGGGCGTCGACTTGCGGCTGCCCTTGAAGCCGAGCGCGCCGGCCGAAGACCAGCTGATCGCATTGCCCTGCGCGTCGGTGATGGTGATCATCGTGTTGTTGAACGACGAATTCACATGCGCCACGCCGGCGGTGATGTTCTTGCGCTCTTTCTTCTTGGTGCGGACCTTCTCGCGCGCCATCGTCCTGTCCCCTTACTTCTTCTTGCCGGCGATGGGCTTCGCGGGCCCTTTGCGCGTGCGGGCGTTGGTGTGGGTGCGCTGACCGCGCACCGGAAGACCGCGACGATGACGCAGGCCGCGATAGCAGCCCAGATCCATCAGCCGCTTGATGTTGACCGCCACTTCGCGGCGCAGATCGCCCTCGACTGTCAGATTGGCGTCGATGTGCTCGCGGATGCGCAGCACGTCGGCGTCGCTGAGTTCGTTGACGCGGCGCGATCCCTCCACCCCGGTCGACGCGCAGATCTCGCGCGCGACCGAAGGGCCGATGCCGTGGATATAGGTCAGGGCCACCTGAACCTGCTTGCTCGTCGGAATGTTCACGCCCGCAATGCGCGCCACTGTCATTCTCCGTCCGTCTCGGGCCCCACCCTCGGGGCGCATTCCATTTCGTCGCGCCGTGCCGCTGGGCCGCAGCGCTCCACTCCGCAGCGCCGCGCCGGCGCCGACTCGCTCCCGAGGGAGCGCGCACTATAGGCGCGGGTCCACCCGCGTCAAGACGCCGCCGCGCCGAGATCGCGCCTCAACCGAGCGCCGCCTCGACCTGCCGCGTCACCTCGCCGATCTCGGCCATGCCGTCGACGTCGCGCAGCTTGCCCGTGGCCTTGTAATAGGCGATCAGCGGGGCCGTTTCGGCGTGATATTCCTTCAGGCGCGCCGCAACTGTCTCGGCGTTGTCGTCCTTGCGGCGCTTGAACTCGGTCGACCCGCACTTGTCGCAGACGCCGGCGACGGCAGGGGCCTTGTCGACGTCGTGATACCCCTCGCCGCAATTGGCGCAGGTGTAGCGGCCCGAGATGCGCCCGACCATCGCCGCGTCGTCCACCACCATGTTGACGACGGCGTCGAGCGTCATGCCCTTCTCGGCGAGCAGCCCGTCGAGCGCCTCAGCCTGCGGCGTGGTGCGCGGGAAGCCGTCGAAGATCACGCCCGCCTTCACGTCCGGCGCGTCGAGGCGGTCGCCGACGACGCCGATCACGATGTCGTCCGAGACGAGGCCGCCGGCCTTCATCACCGCCTCCGCCTTGCGCCCGACATCGGTGCCCGCCGTCACCGCGGCGCGCAGCATGTCGCCGGTGGACAGCTGCACCAACCCGCGCCGCTCCATCAGGATGCGCGCCTGCGTGCCCTTGCCCGCCCCCGGCGGCCCCAGAAGAATGATGTTCACCGACGCCTCCCCCGACCGCGCAGTTTGGATTTCTCGATCAGATCGCCATACTGATGCGCGAGCAGATGGCTTTGGACCTGAGTGATGAAGTCCATCGTGACCGAGACGACGATCAGCAGCGACGTGCCGCCGAAATAGAACGGGACGTTGAGCTCCGCGATCAATATTTCCGGCAGCACGCAGATCAGCGCCAGATATGCTGCTCCGACCACGGTCAGCCGCGTCAGGACGTAGTCGAGATACTCCGCCGTCCGCTTGCCGGGCCGGATGCCCGGCACGAAGCCGCCCTGCTTCTTGAGGTTCTCCGCCACGTCGTCCGGGTTGAACACGACCGCCGTGTAGAAGAAGGCGAAGAACACGATCAGCGCCACGAACACCAGCAGGAACAGCGGCTGGCCGCGGCCCAGCAGCGCCGAGATCGTCCCGAGGATCGCGCCGCCGCCATCGGCGGAGAAGCCCGCGATGGTGGTCGGCAGCAGCAGCAGCGAGGAGGCGAAGATCGGCGGGATCACGCCCGCGGTGTTCACCTTCAGCGGCAGATGGCTGCTGTCGCCGCCATACATCTTCTGCCCAACCTGCCGTTTGGGATACTGGATCAGGATCTTTCGCTGCGCGCGCTCGATGAACACCACGCCCGCGATCACCGCGATCGCGCCGATCAGCACGGCCACGATCACCGCCGCCGCGAGCTGCCCGGTGCGCCCGAGTTCGAAGAACTGCGCCATCGCCGCCGGAAGCTCCGCAACGATGCCGACATAGATGATCAACGAGATGCCGTTGCCCACGCCCCGCGCCGTGATCTGCTCGCCGAGCCACATCAGGAACATCGTGCCGCCGACCAGCGTGATCACCGCCGAAGCGCGGAAGAACCAGCCGGGCTCGAGCGCGAGCCCCTGCCCTTCGAGCCCCACCGCGATCCCATAGGCCTGGAAAGTCGCCAGCAGCACCGT
Organism: Rubrimonas sp.; assembly: GCF_036788415.1. Taxonomy (NCBI): domain Bacteria; kingdom Pseudomonadati; phylum Pseudomonadota; class Alphaproteobacteria; order Rhodobacterales; family Paracoccaceae; genus Rubrimonas; species Rubrimonas sp. Next base: position 77,451 of record NZ_DAIQNN010000006.1, read on the forward strand.
GCCGTAGCGCGTGTACTGGTTGATGCGCTTGCGGCCCTGCTCGCCTTCCTTCTTCAGCTGCTCGAGATGCGGCACCATCGAGGTCATCAGCTGCATGATGATGGAGGCGGAGATGTAGGGCATGATGCCCAGCGCGAAGATCGCCATGCGGCCCACCGCGCCGCCGGCGAACATGTTGAATACGCCGAGAATTCCGCCCTGCGTCTGCTGGATGAAGCGCGCGAGCTGGTCGGGGTCGATCCCCGGCATCGGGATGTAGGTGCCGAGCCGGTAGACGATCAGCAGACCCAGCGTGAAGAGGATGCGGCTCTGGAGCTCCTTGGCCTTGCCGAAGGAGCTCCAGCTGAGATTGGCGGCGAGTTGCTCGGCTGCGGACGCCATGGTCTTCCTTTCCGCCCCGCGCGGGGGCCGTCAGCCTGACTTACGCCTGCGCCGCCTCGCGCGCGGCGCGGGCTGCGGCGCGGCGCTTGGCGATCACGTCGATGACTTCGACCTTGCCGCCCGCCTTTTCAACCGCAGCGATCGCCGCAGCCGACGCGCCGGCGACTTCGAGGGTCAGCGCCGTCGACAGCTCGCCCTTGGCCAGCAGCCGCACGCCGTCGAGCTTGCGCCGGATCACGCCCGCAGCCAGCAGCCGGTCCTCGTCGATCACGCCCGTCGCGTCGATCGCGCCGCGTTCCAGCGCGCGCGTCAGCGTGACGAGGTTGATCACGGCGAAGCTCTTGGGGTCGATGCTGTTGAAGCCGCGCTTCGGCAAACGCCGATGCAGCGGCATCTGGCCGCCCTCATAACCCTTGATCGCGACGCCCGACCGCGAGGTCTGGCCCTTGATGCCGCGCCCGGCGGTCTTGCCCTTGCCGGAGCCGGGGCCGCGGCCGACGCGCTTCTTGGTCTTGGTCGCGCCGGGATTGTCGCGCAGTTCGTGCAGTTTCATGACGCTGTCTCCTCTGGTCGGATGCGGGGGCGGCGTCACGGCCCCTCGCCCACGACAAGCGGCCCTGCGAGAGGGTCCGCGCAAGCTCCGATCAGGCCGACCGGAGCGCAGGGCGCGGCGTCAGCCGCGCTCCTCGACGATCTTCGCGAGATGCGGGATCGAGTTCACCATGCCGCGCACGGCGGGCGTGTCTTCGAGCTCGCGCGTGCGGTGCATCTTGTTCAGCCCGAGCCCGATCAGCGTCTGGCGCTGCTTGGCGGGGCGGCGGATCGGGCTGCCGATCTGCTGGACGACGATGGTCTTGGCCATGCTCGCGCTCCTCACTCGGCCATCGCCGCTTCGGACTCGACGTCCATCGGCGCTTCGTCGCGGCGCGGCAGGATGTCGGAGACCTTCTTGCCGCGACGCGATGCGACCTGGCGCGGGCTGGTCTCGCGGCCAAGGCCGGAGAAGGTCGCGCGCACCATGTTGTAGGGGTTCTGCGTGCCGATCGACTTGGCGACCACGTCCTGCACGCCGAGCATCTCGAAGACGGCGCGCATCGGGCCGCCCGCGATGATGCCGGTGCCGGCCGGCGCCGTGCGCATCACCACCTTGCCCGCGCCGTGGCGGCCCTCGATGTCGTGATGCAGCGTGCGCCCCTCGCGCAGGGGAACGCGGATCATCGCGCGCTTGGCCTCCTCGGTCGCCTTGCGGATCGCCTCGGGCACTTCGCGGGCCTTGCCCGAGCCGTAGCCGACGCGGCCCTTCTGGTCGCCCACGACGACGAGCGCCGCGAAGCCGAAGCGCTTGCCGCCCTTCACCGTCTTGGAGACGCGGTTGATCGCGACGAGGCGGTCCTGAAACTCAGGCTCCTCGCGTTCGCGACGGTCGCGCCGGTCGCCCCGGTCGCGGCCGCCCTGGCCGCCGCGGCGGTCGTCTTCTCTCGCCATCTCGGCCCCCTCAGAAGTTCAGGCCGCCCTCGCGGGCGGCGTCGGCGAGCGCCTTGATCTTCCCGTGGAAGATGAAGCCGCCGCGGTCGAAATACGCAGTCTCAACGCCGGCCGCCTTCGCGCGCTCGGCGATCGCCTTGCCCACGACCGCCGCCGCTTCGAGGTTGTTCTTGCCGACCACGCCGAGCGCCGGCTCGAGCGACGACGCGGCGGCCAGCGTGCGGCCGTTCATGTCGTCGATCAGCTGAACATAGATGTTCTTGGACGAGCGGTGCACCGACAGGCGCGGCTTGCCGTTCGCGGATTTGCGGAGTTTGGAGCGCACGCGCATGCGGCGGCGCTCGAAGAGCTTGAGCTTGCTGTTCGCCATGGTGCGCCCCTTACTTCTTCTTGCCTTCCTTGCGGAAGATGAACTCGCCCTTGTACTTCACGCCTTTGCCCTTGTAGGGCTCGGGCCGGCGCCAGTCGCGGATTTCCGCCGCGACCTGCCCGACCAGCTGCTGGTCGGCGCCGGTGATCGCGATCTCGGTCGGCTTCGCGCAGACGATGTCGACCCCCTCCGGGATCGCGTAGTCGACGTCGTGGCTGTAGCCGAGCGCGAGCTTCAACGTCTTGCCCTGCACCGCGGCGCGATAACCGACGCCGACGATTTCAAGCTCTTTCTTGAAGCCCTCGCTGACGCCCTTCGCCAGATTGGCGATCTGCGTGCGCGTCATGCCCCATTGCTGGCGGGCGCGCTTGCTCTCACCGCGGGGACGCACGGTGATCACGTCGCCGTCGAGCGCGATGGTCACGTCGTCGGTGGCGGTGAACTTGCGCGAGCCCTTCGGCCCTTTGGCCTCGACGGTCTGCCCCGACACCGACCAGGTGACGCCCTTGGGCGCGGGGATCGGCAGTTTTCCGATGCGCGACATGGGTCCCTCCTCAGAACACGGTGCAGAGCACTTCGCCGCCGACATTGTCGGCGCGCGCGCGCGCATCGGACATCACGCCGCGGGGCGTCGAGACGATCGCCACGCCCAGCCCGTTGCGCACCGACGGAAGGGTCTTCACCCCCGAATAGGTGCGCCGGCCCGGCGTGGAGACCCGCTTGATCTCGCGGATCACGGGGCGGCCCTCATGATATTTCAGCGAAATCTCGATCTCGGGCTTGCCGTCGGCGGAGACCGCCATCTCGAAGCCACGGATGTAGCCTTCGGACTGCAGCACCTCCAGCACGCGGCGGCGCAGCGTCGAAGCCGGCGTGCGGACGACGGACTTGCCGCGCATCTGCGCATTGCGGATGCGGGTTAGCATGTCGCCGAGCGGATCGTTCATGCTCATCGGATCCCCCTCACCAGCTCGACTTGACCATGCCGGGGATCTGGCCCATCGAGGCGAGATCGCGCAGCGCGATGCGGCTCATCCGCAGCTTGCGGTAGAACGCCTTGGGACGGCCCGACACTTCGCAGCGGTTGTGCAGCCGCGTCGGCGAGGCGTTGCGCGGCATCTTCGCGAGCTTCAGCCGCGCCTTGAACCGCTCCTCCATCGGACGGTCGGTGTCCGACGCGATCTCCTTCAGCCGCGCCCGACGGGCCGCGAACTTCTCGACCAGAGCGGCGCGCTTCTTTTCGCGCTCGATCATGCTCACTTTCGCCATGATGCTTCCTCCGCCTCAGGCCCGGAACGGCAGGTTGAAATGCTTCAGCAGCGCCCGCGCCTCGGCGTCGGTCTTGGCCGTCGTCGTGAAGACGATGTCCATGCCCCACATCTGTTCGATCTTGTCGTATTCGATCTCGGGGAACACGATGTGCTCCTTGAGACCCATCGCGAAATTGCCGCGCCCGTCGAAGCTCTTGGGGTTCAGGCCGCGGAAGTCGCGGATGCGCGGCATCGCCACCGTCACCAGACGGTCGAGAAAGTCGAACATCCGGTCGCCGCGCAGCGTCACCTTCACGCCGATGGGCATCTGCTCGCGCAACTTGAACCCCGCGATCGAGTTCTTGGCCTTGGTGATCACCGGCTTCTGGCCGGCGATGCGCATCAGATCGTCATGCGCGGCCTTGATCTTCTTGCTGTCGCCGGTGGCCTCGCCCACGCCCATATTGAGCGTGATCTTCTCCAGCTTCGGCGCCATCATAGCGTTCTTGTAGCCGAATTCCTCGACCAGCTTCGGCTTGATGACGTCGTTGTAGTGGACGCGCAGGCGCGAGACGTAAGTGGTTTCGTCAAGCATCGAGGACCTCCCCGGACTTCTTCGCGAAGCGCACCTTGCGCCCGTCCACCACCTTGAAGCCGACGCGGGTCGGCTCGCCGGTCTTGGGATCGACGATGGCGAGATTGGACAGCTGGATCGGCGCTTCCTTGGGGATGCGGCCGCCCTGGCTCTGCTGGCTCTGGCGGGTGTGCCGGATCACGGTGTTGACGCCCGTCACCACGGCGCGGCCTTCGGCGGGCATCACTTTGGCGATCTCGCCCTGCTTGCCCTTGTCGCGGCCCGTCAGCACGACGACCTTGTCGCCCTTCTTGAGCTTGGCGGCCATCACAGCACCTCCGGCGCGAGGCTGATGATCTTCATGAAGTTCTTGGCGCGCAGCTCGCGCACGACCGGCCCGAAGATGCGGGTGCCGACCGGCTCGCCCTGCTTGTTCAGGATGACGGCGGCGTTGCGGTCGAAGCGGATGGCGGTGCCGTCCTCGCGGCGCACTTCCTTGGCCGTGCGCACGATCACCGCCTTGTGCACGTCGCCCTTCTTCACGCGGCCGCGGGGGATGGCCTCCTTGACGGAGACCACGATCACGTCGCCGACCGAAGCGTATTTGCGCTTGGCGCCGCCAAGCACCTTGATGCACTGGACGCGCCGCGCGCCGGAATTGTCGGCGACGTCCAGATTGGACTGCATCTGGATCATGAGGATCGCTCCTGACCTTCGGGAACCAGTCCCGGGGTTTCACGAGCCGGGGGAATGACTTACGCTTCGAGCGAAGCGTCGGTCACGACCTCCCAGCACTTGTTCTTCGACACCGGACGGCACTCGCGGATGCGGACGACGTCGCCGATCTGGCAGGCGTTGGCCTCGTCATGCGCGCGGTACTTCTTGCTCGACCGGACGGTCTTCTTCATCACCGGGTGGGTGAAGCGGCGTTCGACGAGGACCGTCACGGTCTTGTCGTTCTTGTCGCTCACGACCTTGCCCTGGAGAATGCGCTTGGGCATCAGATCACTCCGCAGCCGCTTGCGCGGCCTTTTCGTTGAGCACGGTCAGCACACGCGCCGCATCGCGGCGAACGGCCTTGAACCGCGCGGTATTCTCCAGCTGACCGGTGGCCCGCTGGAAGCGCAGATTGAACGACTCCTTCTTCAGCTTCGCGAGATCCTCGCGCAGCTGGTCCGGGGTCTTCTCGCGCAGATCGGCCGCTTTCATCGCGACGTCTCCTCTAGCTGCGAAACGAAACGCGAGCACCGGCGCCGGGGAAGCCCCCAGCTCACCAGTCCTCGCGCTGGACGAAACGGGTCTTGACCGGCAGCTTCATCGCCGCCAGCCTGAGCGCTTCCTCTGCCACAGGCAGGGGCACGCCGTCAATCTCGAACATGATGCGGCCAGGCTTCACCTTCGCCGCCCAGTATTCGACAGAACCCTTCCCCTTGCCCATGCGGACTTCGGTGGGCTTCTGGGTCACCGGCACGTCGGGGAAGATGCGGATCCACACGCGCCCCTGACGCTTCATGTGGCGCGTCATGGCGCGGCGCGCCGCCTCGATCTGCCGGGCGGTGATCCGCTCCGGCTCGACCGCCTTCAGGCCGTACTCGCCGAAATTCAGCGTCGTGCCGCCCTTGGCTTCGCCATGGATCCGGCCCTTGAACTGCTTTCGGAATTTGGTCCGCTTCGGGGAAAGCATCGCGATTCTCCTTCAGCGCGCTCAGCGGTTGGGGCGCGGGCCGCGATCGCGGTCGCCGCCCGGTCGGCCGCCGCCGCCCTGCTGCATCTCTTCCTGACGGCGGTCGCGCGCCTGCGGGTCGTGCTCCATGATCTCGCCCTTGAAGATCCAGACCTTGATCCCGCAGATGCCGTAGGCGGTCTTCGCCTCGGCCACCGCATAGTCGATGTCGGCGCGCAGCGTGTGCAGCGGCACCCGGCCCTCGCGATACCATTCGGTCCGCGCGATCTCGGCCCCGCCGAGACGGCCGGCCGCGTTGATGCGGATGCCCTGCGCGCCCATCTTCATCGAGGTCTGCACCGCGCGCTTGAGCGCCCGGCGGAAGCCCACGCGGCGCTCGAGCTGCTGGGCGATGTTCTCGGCCACCAGCTGCGCGTCGAGTTCGGGCTTGCGAATCTCGACGATGTTGAGATGCAGTTCCGATTTGGTGAGCTTGGCGACCTTGGCGCGCAGCTTCTCGATGTCGGCGCCCTTCTTGCCGATGATCACGCCCGGACGCGCCGTGTGGATCGTCACGCGGCACTTGCGGTGCGGCCGTTCGATCACGACGCGGCTGATGCCGGCCTGACCGCATTCCTTCTTGATGAACTCGCGGATGCGCAGATCCTCGTGCAGAAGGCGCGCGTAATCCTTGCTTTCGGCGAACCAGCGGCTGTCCCAGGTGCGGTTGACCTGCAGACGCAGTCCGATCGGATTGACTTTGTGACCCATCAGACCTGCTCCTCCTGGCGAACCTTGATCGTGATCTGGCTGAACGGCTTCAGAATCTTGCCGTAGCGCCCGCGCGCGCGAGGCTGGCCGCGCTTGAGCACGAGGCTCTTGCCGACCCAGGCCTCGGCCACGATCAGATCGTCCACATCGAGGCTGTGGTTGTTCTCGGCGTTCGCGATCGCGCTCTGCAGCGTCTTGCGCACGTCGATGGCGACGCGCTTCTTGCTGAAGGCGAGATCGGCGAGCGCCTTGGCGACCGGCTTCTTGCGGATCAGCGCAGCCACCAGATTGAGCTTCTGCGGACTCGTCTTCAGCATCTTGCTGGTCGCGAGCGCCTCGTTGTCGGCGGCGCGACGGGGATTGGCGTCCTGGCCCATGATTACCTCCGCTTCGCCTTCTTGTCGGCGGCGTGGCCGTAATAGGTCCGGGTCGGCGAGAACTCGCCGAACTTGTGACCGATCATGTCCTCGGTCACGGCGACCGGGATGTGCTTCTGGCCGTTGTAGACGCCGAAGGTGAGTCCGACGAACTGCGGCAGGATGGTGCTCCGGCGCGACCAGATCTTGATCACGTCGTTGCGGCCCGAGGCGTGCGCCTTCTCGGCCTTCTTCAGGACGAAGGAATCGACGAAAGGACCCTTCCAGACGGAACGCGGCATGTGCCCGGGCCCCCCTTACTTTTTGCCTTTGCGCACGTGGCGCGAGCGGAGAATGTACTTGTCGGTGGACTTGTTGGACCGCGTCTTGGTCCCCTTGGTGTCCTTGCCCCAGGGCGTGACCGGGTGCCGACCGCCCGAGGTGCGGCCTTCGCCGCCGCCATGCGGGTGGTCGATCGGGTTCATCACGACGCCGCGCACCGAAGGCCGCTTGCCCTGATGTCGCGTGCGCCCGGCCTTGCCGAAGTTCTGGTTGCTGTTGTCGGGGTTCGAGACCGCGCCGACCGACGCCATGCACTCCTGCCGAACCAGACGCAGCTCGCCCGACCCGAGGCGCAGCTGGGCGTAGCCGCCGCCGCGCCCGACGAACTGGGCGTAGGCGCCGGCGGCGCGCGCCATCTGCCCGCCCTTGCCAGGCTTCATCTCGATGTTGTGCACGATCGTGCCGATCGGCATGCCGGAGAGCGGCATCGCGTTGCCGGGCTTCACGTCGACCT
>NZ_DAIQNN010000007.1:0-83579 GCF_036788415.1 Rubrimonas sp.
CGGGCTTTTCAGAGATGCGGCGCTTGGCTATGCCCCGCGCAACGGGGGAGGGCGTCGATGTCGCGCGTCGCATTCGAGATCGAGGGACGGGACGGGCGCGCCCGGACCGGAAAGCTGATCCTGCCGCGCGGCGAGATCCGCACGCCCGCCTTCATGCCCGTGGGGACGGCGGCCACCGTCAAGGCCATGCTTCCCGACAGCGTGCGCGCCACGGGCGCCGACATCCTGCTCGGCAACACCTATCACCTGATGCTGCGCCCCGGCGCGGAGCGCATGGCGCGGCTCGGCGGCCTGCACCGCTTCATGAACTGGGAGCGCCCGATCCTCACCGATTCGGGCGGTTTTCAGGTGATGAGCCTCGCCGAATTGCGCAAGCTGACCGAAGAGGGCGTGCGCTTCCGCTCACATGTCGACGGGTCCGAGCACATGCTCACGCCCGAGCGCTGCATGGAGATCCAGCGCCTGCTCGGCTCCGACATCGCGATGTGCTTCGACGAATGTCCCGCCTTGCCGGCCGAGCGCGGCGCGATCGCCGCGAGCATGGCGCTGTCGATGCGCTGGGCGCGGCGCTCCCGCGACGCTTTCGGCGACCGGGCGGGCCACGCGCTGTTCGGGATCCAGCAGGGCGGGCTCGAGCCGGACCTGCGGGCCGAAAGCGCCGAGGCGCTTACGCGGATCGGCTTCGACGGCTACGCCATCGGCGGGCTCGCAGTGGGCGAGGGGCAGGAGGCCATGTTCGGCGTGCTCGACTACGCACCCGGACAGCTCCCCGACGACCGCCCGCGCTATCTGATGGGCGTCGGCAAGCCCGACGACATCGTGGGCGCCGTGCAGCGCGGCGTGGACATGTTCGACTGCGTTTTGCCGACCCGCTCGGGGCGCACCGGTCAGGCGCTGACCCGCTTCGGCTCCGTCAACCTGCGCAACGCCCGCCACGCCGAGGACCCGCGCCCGCTCGACCCCGACTGCGCCTGCCCCTGCTGCCGCAGCTACAGCCGCGCCTATCTGCACCATGTGGTCAAGACGGGCGAGATCATCGCCTCGATGCTGCTGACATGGCACAATCTCCACTATTATCAGGAGCTGATGCAGGGGCTGCGCGCCGCGGTCGCGCAAGGCGCGCTCGACGCCTTCGCAGCGGCCTTCCATGCCCGCCGCGCCGAAGGCGACGTCGCCCCTCTGTAGAACGGAGATCGACCAGCAGGACGCAAGTCCCGGGTGTGGGCCGTGGTCTTCGAAGGGAAAAAGTTGGTTAGTCGAGCCCCTCGGGTCGGCTTGCGCTCTCGACCGGCGTCAGCTCCAGCACGACGATCTCGGGCGGCGCCCCGAGGCGCAGAGGCGGTCCGGAGGTTCCCAGCCCGGTGGTGACGTAGAGGCGGGCGTCGCCCCGCCGGAACCAGCCGCGCACGTAGCGCCGCCCCATCGCCGGAAGCCGCGTCGCGCCGATCGGCCAGGGCGCGATCTGTCCGCCATGGGTGTGGCCCGACAGGGTTAGCGCCGGCGGCGGGGTCAGCGCGTCCCAGACGTCCGGCGCATGGCTGAGGACGACGCAAGGGGCCCGCGCATGGTCCGACACCCGCGCCCAGCCGGTCGGGCGGTCAGACGAGGCGTCGTCGAGGCCGATCACCGCCAAACGCGCGCCGGTTCCGGGATGGATCGCCTCGGCGGCCTCGCCGATCAGCACGCGCACCCCCGCGCGCTCGAGCGCCTGCGCGCAGGCCTCGCCCGACCAGCCCCAGTCGTGATTGCCGAGCACCGCATAGGCGCCCATGGGGGCCGTCAGGCGGCCCATCTCGGCGGCGATGGCGTCCATCGGAACGAGGCTGCGTCGGTAGAGCCGGTCGACCGACGGCGCGCGCGCGAGCAGTCGTCCCATCCCCTTGGTCGGCGCGTTGTAATAGTCGCCAAGCCACAGGACGATGTCGGGTCGCTCCGCCTGCGCGGCGGCGAAGGCCGCGCGCAGGCGGCGGGGCGGCCAGTGGTGGCGGTAGGGTTGCAGGTCGCCGATGGCGACGGCGCGCACCGGGTGGGAGAGGCCGGGCAGGGGGACTTCGAACCGGCGCACATGCAAACGCCGCGGCTCGATCCATGCGGACCACAGCGCCAGCAGAGCAGCGAGCGCGAGCGCCGCGCCCGCCCACAAGCTCAACTGGCGAGCTTCCGCATCACCTCGTCGGAGACCTCGACATTGGCGGTGACGGTCTGGACGTCGTCGTCGTCCTCGAGCGCCTCGATCAGCTTCATCACGGTGCGCGCGGCGTCCTCGTCCACCGGCGCGGTGGTCTGGGGCTTCCAGACCAGCTTGACCGTCTCGGCCTCGCCGAGCGCGGCTTCGAGCGCGCCCGACACCTCGGCGAGATCCTCCGCGGCGCAATAGACCCAGTGGCCTTCCTCGTCGCTCTCGACATCCTCGGCGCCGGCCTCGATGGCGGCCTCCATCACCTTGTCCATGTCGCCGACTTTCGGCCCGTAGGCGATCTCGCCCTTGCGGTCGAACATGAACGACACCGAGCCCGTCTCGCCGAGATTGCCGCCGTTCTTGGAGAAGGTGGTGCGGACGTTGGAGGCGGTGCGGTTGCGGTTGTCGGTCAGCGCCTCGACGATGATCGCCACGCCGTTCGGGCCGTAGCCCTCGTAGCGGATGTTCTCGTAGGCCTCGGCGTCGCCCATCTGGCTCTTCTTGATGGCGCGCTCGATGTTCTCCTTGGGCATCGAGTTGACGCGGGCCTCGCGCACGGCGAGCCGCAGCCGCGGGTTCTTGTCGGGATCGGGGTCGCCCATCTTGGCGGCGACCGTGATCTCCTTGGAGAGCTTCGAGAACAGCTTCGCGCGGACGGCGTCCTGCCGCCCCTTGCGATGCTGGATGTTGGCCCATTTGGAATGGCCGGCCATGACGCGCCCCCCTCTCGTGCTCTCGCTCGGTCTGGCGCGGGTTATAGGCGCGCCCGGCGCGCCGCTTCAAGCGCCGCCGCTCGGCCCGCCCATCAGCCAGCCGCCGCCCGCAGCCACAGGATCGCGACCACGCCCGCGCTGCAGAGCGCGAGCGCCCCCATCGCCAGCTTCGTCTTGCGCGCGAGATCGCGCAGCAGCGGGTCGGCGGCGGGGCCGGGCGGCAGCGGGCCGAAGATCAGCGGACGGGCGAGGCGGCGGCGCGCGCGATCGTCCGCCCCGCCGAGGCGGAACCGCGAGCCCTGCGCGCTCAGTTCGGCGTACCAATCGGGGTGCATCGCGCGCACATGCTCGCGCGCGGCGGCGATCAGCGCCTTGCCGATCAGAGCGGCGACCAGCGCCATCGTCATCAGCGCGAGCGGGGCGAAGTCGGTCATCGGCGAAACCCTCCAGTTGGGACCGCGCGCCCATCGCCTGCGCCGGCGCGGCGGCGCAGGCGCGCCTCGCGCCGGATCAGCGCGCCGCCCATCGCCAGCCACACCGCCGCCAGCCCGCCCCAGGTGATCGCGTATTCCAGATGGTCGTTAGGCAGCTCTACCGTCACGGGAATCGGAATAGGCCAGCCCTCCACCGCCGTCGAGGTCTCGGCGACCAGCAGCGCCGGCGCCGCGCCCCAGAGCGGCGCCAGCGCGCGCATGTCGCGGCTGAGCCAGACATTGTCGGCGCGGCCCGCCGCGGGGTCGGAGAAGCTGTCGGCCTCCTGCGGCCAGCGCAGCGCCGCCACCAGGGTCAGCGCGCCCTCGGGCGTGGGGGAGGGGCGGGCGGCGGCCCCGCCCTCGTTCTTGAGGGCAAGCGGAACATAGCCGCGATCGACGAGAACCAGCCGCCCGTCGTCGAGTTCGAAAGGCTGGATCACGCGATAGCCCGGCCCGTGGGGGCGCTGCGTGGTCAGATAGGCGGCGTCGGCGAAGCCGTGCGCGCCGGTCGCCCCGGTGAAGCGGCCCGTCACGGCGACGCGGCGGAATTCGTGCGCGCTCTGGTCGAGCCGGTCGGGCAGGGCCATCGGGGCCTCGGCCAGCCGGGTCTCCAGCGTGGCGATCAGCGCCTCCTTCCAGTCGAGACGGCGGATCTGCCACGTCATCAGGGCAAGCAGGATCGCGGCGCCCCCGAGCGTGAGGGCCACGGCCCCGAAAAGCCGAAGCGGCGCGCCGGGGCGCGCCGCCTTGCGGTCGGTCGAGGCGGACATGAGCGGCTCAGCGCGCCCAGATGTAGATGCCGGCGAACAGGAACAGCCACACGACGTCGACGAAATGCCAGTACCAGGCTGCGGCCTCGAAGCCGACATGCTTGTCCGGCGTGAAATGCCCGCGCAGCGCGCGCGACAGGCAGACGGCGAGGAAGATCGTCCCGATCAGCACATGCGCGCCGTGGAAGCCGGTCGCCATGAAGAAGTTGGCGCCGTAGATGTTGCCCGAGAAGCCGAAATGCGCGTGGGAGTACTCATAGATCTGGAAGATCGTGAACAACGCCCCGAGGCCCACCGTCAGCAGCAGCCCGTTGACCAGCCCCTTGCGGTCGTTCTCGAGCAGCGCGTGATGCGCCCAGGTGACGGCGGCGCCCGAGGTCAGCAGGATCAGCGTGTTGATCAGCGGCAGGTGCCAGGGGTCGAAGGTCTCGATGCCTTCGGGCGGCCAGACGCCCCCCGCCGGATAGATCGCGTGCTTGAAGAAGCTCCAGAACCACGCCGCGAAGAACATCACCTCCGAGGCGATGAACAGCAGCATCCCGTAGCGCAGGCCGATCTGCACGACCGGGGTATGGTCGCCGACCTTGCTCTCGCGCACGACGTCGGTCCACCAGTTGAACATGGTGTAGAGGACGCCGAGCAGACCCGCGACGAAGAGCAGGATGCTGGAGCCGTGGAAGGCGAACACCGCGCCGAGCAGCATCGCGAAGGCCGACACGGCGCCGATCACCGGCCACGGGCTCGGCGGCAGGATGTGGTAGTCGTGGTTCTTCGCTTGGGCCATCGGAGCGCTCCTCGGCGGGCTCAGTTTCGGACGGTCCCGGGCGCGGCGGCGTCGGCCATCGCGCGGGACTCGTCGGTCTCGTAGAAGGTGTAGGACAGTGTGATGACCGGCACGCGCCCCGCCTCGCGGTCCTCGACGATGGCGGGATCGACGAAGAAGCTCACCGGCATCTGCACGGTCTCGCCGGGCTGGAGCGTCTGCTCGACGAAGCAGAAGCACGCGATCTTCGAGAAATAGGCCCCGGTCGAATAGGGCGCGACATTGTAGGAGGCGGTGCCGGTGATCGCCCGGTCGGTGGGGTTGTGGGCCTCGTAGAAGGCGAGGCCGGTCTCGCCGAGCCGCACGGTCATCTCGCGCTGGACGGGGCGGAACTCCCACGGCATGCGCAGGGTAGAGGCGTCGAAGCGGACCTTGACGGTGCGGTCGAGGATCACGTCCGGGGCCGCCTCGGCCTGCGCGGTGGTTCCGGCGAAGCCCGTGACGCGGCAGAACCAGTCGTAGAAGGGCACGGCGGCGTAGGCCATGCCCAGCATGAAGCAGGCGACGCCCGCCAGCGCGCCGAAGGTCCGCAGATTGGCCTTGCGCGGGTCGATCATCTCAGCCCCACGGATTGCCGGCGTTTCCGCCGAGCTTGACGATGGTCACCGCGAAAACCAGCGCGACGAAGCCCGCCAGAACCGCCAGCACGGCGAGGTTGCGGCCCCGGCGGCGGGCGTGAAGCTCGTGCTCGCGATGGATCATCAGGGCGTCCTTTCGCTCAGAGCGGCACGGGCCAGAAGCCCGGCGCGCCGAGGGCGGCGTCGAGCGCCACGGCGCCGAACAGGATGAAGAGATGCAGGATCGAGACGGCGAACAGCTTCTTCTCCGCCGCATTGCGGTCGGCGGCGGCGCTCTCCGCGTCGCGTCGCGCCACGATCCATGCGCGATGCAGGAAGGCCGCGTTGACGCCGACAGCGGCGATCAGCGTCGCAGGCCCGCCGACGGAGGTGAAGGCGAGGGCGACCGACGCCGCCGTAAGCGCGACCGTGTAGCCGAGGATCTGGCGCCGCGTGGTCGCGTCGCCGCGCGCGACCGGCATCATCGGCACGTTGGCGGCGCGGTAGTCGGCATGGGTGAAGAGCGCGAGCGCCCAGAAATGCGGCGGGGTCCACAGGAAGATCACGAGGAACATGATCAGCGGTTCGACCGCGACGCCCCCCGTCGCCGCCATCCAGCCGATCACCGGCGGAAAGGCGCCCGCCGCGCCGCCGATCACGATGTTCTGCGGCGTCGAGCGCTTGAGCCACATCGTGTAGACGACGGCGTAGAAGAAGATCGTGAACGCCAGCAGGGCGGCGGATTGCGGATTGGCGAAGATCGCGAGCATCGCAACCGACAGGATCGACAGCCCCATCCCGAAGCCGAGCGCCTCTTCCGCCGAGACGCGCCCGGCGGGCACGGGGCGGTTGGCGGTGCGCTTCATGCGCGTGTCGATGTCGGCGTCCCACCACTGGTTGAGCGCGCCCGACGCGCCCGCGCCCACCGCGATGCACAGCACGCAGGCGAGCGCCACGACCGGATGCACCGCGACCGGCGCCGCGATCAGCCCGACGGTCGCTGTGAAGATCACCAGCGACATCACGCGCGGCTTCAGCAGCGCCCACCAGTCGCGCAGGTTGGCTTCCTCGGCGGCGAGCGGCGCCGCGGGCGCGGCGGCGGCGAGAACGGCGGGGCGATACAGCTTCACGCGCCTCACTCCGCCTGCGCCAGAACGGCGGAGCCGTAGGCGCGGCCCGCGATCGTCACCGTCTGCGGCGGCAGACCGGCGTCGGCGCGCTGGTCGTTGACCCAGGCGGCATAGTCCTCGGCGCTGACGACATGCACCTCGATCGGCATGTAGGCGTGCTTGACGCCGCACAGCTCCGAGCACTGGCCGTAATAGACGCCCGTCTCCTCGGCCTTGAACCACAGCTCGTTGAGCCGGCCGGGGATCGAGTCGATCTTCACGCCGAAGCTCGGCACGGTCCAGGCGTGGATCACGTCGTTGGCGGTGGTCTGAACCTTCACGACTGCGTTGACCGGCACCATCACGGCGGCGTCCGTTTTCAGCAGCCAGTTCTCGCGGGTGACGCCGTATTCCTCGGCGTCGGCGCGCCCGTCCTCCGACGCCATCACGTCGTCCCAGGTCGCGTAGTCGCCCGCGACCATCAGCGAGGAGAAGTCGATTTCGTGGTCGGGATATTCGTAGCTCCAGTACCACTGATTGCCGACGGCCTTGATGGTGACGTCCGCCTCGGGAATGGTGAGCTGCTTGTAGAGCAGGTTCAGCGAGGGGAAGGCGATGGCGACGAGGATCATCACCGGCACCGCGGTCCAGATCACCTCGACGGTCGCGTTGTGGGTGAAACGCTGCGGCGTCGGGTTGCGGCGCGCGTCGAACTTCCACACCACATAGAGCAGGAGCCCGGTGACCAGCAGAACAATGGCGGTGATGATGACCAGCAGCAGCCCGTCCATCGATTGCAGGTCGCGCGCAAGTTCGGTCGCGGCGGGCTGGAAGCCGGTCTGGCCCGGCTCGGGCCGTCCGATCTCCTGCGCCTGCGCGCCGACGCCGATGATCGCCGCGAGAAGGGCCGCGCCGCCTGTCCTGGTCCGCATGATCGTCGCCTCACCTGGGAATCGGCCGCTGTCGCGAAACCGACTTTCGTCCTATGTGATAGCGTGAAGACCATGAAAGCGGCCCGCCCGCCAAGCTGCGGCGCCGCGGCAAACCGCCGCGAGCCCTTGTGAAATGCCTTCGGAGACAGCCTGAATGACCAGCGACATCAACCGCTTCCGCCCGTTCGACACGCATCTCGACGAAGCTGCGGCGCTTTTGATCCTGCGCAATGCGACCGCCGAGGCCGACGACGGCGAGCTGTTTCTGGAGCGGCGGCGCTCCGAGGCGCTGAGCTTCGACGATGGCCGGCTGAAGGCCGCGAGCTACGACGCCTCGGAAGGCTTCGGCCTGCGCGCCGTCGCGGGCCCCACCGCCGGCTACGCCCATTCGTCGGAGATCTCCGAGGCCGCGCTGAAGCGCGCCGCCGAGACCTGCCGCCTCGCCGCGCGCGAGGGCGGCGGGCGCATCGCCGAGCCGCCCGCCCGCACCAACCGCCGGCTCTACGCCGAACTCGACCCGCTGGAGGGCCCCTCCTTCGCCGCCAAGGTCGAGCTGCTGCGCGAGATCGACGACTGGCTGCGCGCCCGCGACAAGCGGGTCGTGCAGGTCTCGGTCGGCCTGTCGGGCGGCGTGCAGGACGTGACGATCCTGCGCCCCGAAGGCGGCGTGCTGTCCGAGGCGCGCCCGCTCGTGCGCATGAACATCTCGGTGATCGTCGAGAAGGACGGGCGGCGCGAGTCGGGAAGCTGGGGCGGCGGCGGGCGCGTCGGCTATGACGGGCTGATCGCGCCCGAGGCGTGGAAGCGCCACGCCGAGGAGGCGCTGCGCATCGCGCTGGTGAATCTCGAGGCCGACGACGCGCCGGCGGGCGTGATGGAAGTCGCGCTCGGCGCCGGCTGGCCCGGCATCCTGCTGCACGAGGCGGTCGGCCACGGGCTCGAAGGCGACTTCAACCGCAAGAAGACCTCCGCCTTCTCGGGCCTGATGGGCAAGCAGGTCGCCGCGAAGGGCGTCACCGTCATCGACGACGGCACGATCCCCGACCGCCGCGGCTCGCTGTCCTTCGACGACGAGGGCACCCCCACCAACCGCACCGTGCTGATCGAGGACGGCGTGCTGGTGGGCTACATGCAGGACCGCCAGAACGCCCGCCTGATGGGCGTGGACCCCACCGGCAACGGCCGCCGCGAGAGCTACGCCCACATCCCCATGCCGCGCATGACCAATACGATCATGCTCGGCGGGCAGGCGGACCCCGCGGAGATCGTTAAGGCGGTGAAGGACGGCATCTACGCCGTCGGCTTCGGCGGCGGGCAGGTCGACATCACAAATGGGAAGTTCGTCTTCTCCTGCACCGAGGCCTATCGCGTGAAGGACGGCGTGATCGGCCGCCCGGTCAAGGGCGCGACGCTGATCGGCGACGGCCCGACGGCGCTCAACCATGTCCGCATGATCGGGAACGACATGAAGATGGACGACGGCATCGGCACCTGCGGCAAGAACGGCCAGGGCGTGCCGGTGGGCGTCGGCCAGCCGACGCTGCTGATCGACGGGCTGACGGTGGGCGGGGCGGGGGGCTGACCCCGGCGCTCCAGCGCGCTCGTCGGGTTCCCCCGGCGCCCCGGGCCGCGGCGCCTCGAAGACCTTCCGCGCAGGCCTCAGGTCGGCGGCGCGTCCGCCGGCGCGATGGGAAAGAAGGCGCCTTGCGAGACGACGCCGAACCACTCCGTCCCGTCGCGCTGGCGGGTCTCGCCGAGTTCGACCAGCCGATAGAACGTCTTGCGGTCGATCAGCGCCTCGAGGCCCCGGCGCACATGGACGTAGGGCCTCGGCGCGTCGGGCGGGCCTGCGACGCGGATCGGGTCGTCGGGGCCCGCCGCGACCTCGTCGTCGAGATTGGTGAGGAAGACCAGCGCGTCGCCGTCGCGCCGCACGTCCACGGCGACGAAGGGCGCGTCGTCCACGACGATTCCGACCTTCTCGACCGGGGTGACCAGAAAATGCCGCTCGCCCTCGCGCCGCAGCACCGAGGCGAAGAGCTTGACCAGCGGGCGCCGGTCGATCGGGCCGCCCTGATAGAACCAGGTTCCGTCTGAGGCGATGCGCATGTCGATGTCGCCGCAGAAGGGCGGGTTCCACAGATGCACCGGCGGCGGCCCTTTTTTCGCCGCCTTGCCCAGTTGGGATGCAATCTCGCCCGGGCGGCGCGGGTCTGGCGTTCGATCTGGCATTTCGGCTGCGGCGCTCCATACTGAACCTCGACAGAGTACACGAGCGCGTTACGCTTTGAACCGACCCCGCCGCGCAGATCGCCGGCCCCAGCCGCAAGGAGCACGCAGATGGACGCCGATGCAGCGATCGCCGAGATCGAAACCGCGGGCGAAACGCTCGCCAAGGCGCGGGCCGAGATCGCCAAGCGCGTGATCGGGCAGGAGGTCATCGTCGATCTGGTGCTGAACGCGCTGATCTCGGGCGGGCACGCGCTGCTCGTCGGCGCGCCAGGGCTGGCGAAGACGCGGCTCGTGGAGACGCTCGGCCTCGTGCTCGGGCTCGACGCCAAGCGCGTGCAGTTCACGCCCGACCTGATGCCCGCCGACATCCTCGGCGCGGAAGTGCTGGAGGAGGGGCGCGACGGCGGACGCGCTTTCCGATTCATCGAAGGCCCGATCTTCTGCCAGTTGCTGATGGCCGACGAGATCAACCGCGCGAGCCCGCGCACGCAGTCGGCGCTGCTGCAGGCGATGCAGGAGAAGCATGTGACGGTGGCAGGCGCGATGCGCGACCTGCCCAAGCCCTTCCATGTGCTCGCGACCCAGAACCCCATCGAGCAGGAGGGCACATATCCGCTGCCCGAGGCGCAGCTCGACCGCTTCCTGCTGCAGGTGGACGTCGATTATCCCACACTCGACGCGGAGCGGCGCATCCTGATGGCGACGACCGGGGCCGAGGACGCGCAGGCGAGCCCGGTGCTCGATGCGGCGGGGCTGAGCCGGCTGCAGCAGGTGGTGCGGCGGATGCCGGCGGGCGAATCGGTGGTCGAGGCGATCCTGCGGCTGGTGCGCGCGGCGCGGCCCGGCCAGCCGGGCGGGATGGAGCTGATCGACCGCGCGGTGGCGTGGGGGCCGGGGCCGCGCGCGGCGCAGGCGCTGATGATGGCGGCGCGCGCCAAGGCGCTGCTCGAGGGGCGGCTCGCGCCCTCGATCGACGACGTCGCCGCGCTGGCCCTGCCGGCGCTCAAGCACCGCATGGCGCTGACCTTCGCCGCCAAGGCCGAGGGCGACACGCTCGATCGGGTGATCGGCGCGCTGGTCGAGCGCGCACTGCACGCCCCCGCCGCCGCGGCTGCGTGAGGGCGGCGTCATGAGCGTCGCCGACATCGCCCAGCGTGGGGCCGGCTGGCTGCGGCGCGACGCCGAGCGGGTCTCGGGCGCGCTGCCGGCGCTGCTCGCCGAGGCCGAGCGGCTGGCCGCCTCGATCGCCGCCGGCGCGCATGGCCGCAAGCGCGCAGGCCCGGGCGAGACGTTCTGGCAGTATCGGCAGGCGCTGCCGGGCGATCCGAACACGGCGATCGACTGGCGGCGCTCGGGGCGGTCGGATCATCTCTACATCCGCGAGATGGAGTGGGAGGCGGCGCAGACCGTTTGGCTCTGGCGCGACGACGCGCTGTCGATGGACTACCGCTCCGACGCCGCGCCCCGCTCCAAGGTCGAGCGCGTGTCGCTGCTCGCGCTCGCGCTGTCGGTGCTGCTGATCCGCGGCGGCGAGCGGGTGGCGCTGCTCGGCACCGACGCCGCCCGCCCGCTGAGCGGCGAGACGCAGCTGCGCCGCATCGCCATGACCCTCGCCAAGCCGCGCGAGCACCGCCCCGATTACGGCGCGCCGCCCGACGGCGCTTTCGCGCGGGGCGGCAAGGCGGTGTTCCTGTCGGACTTCCTCGGGCCGATGGAGGCGGTGCGCCCCGCGCTGCTGCGGGCGGCGCAGGCCGGAATTTCGGGCGTGATCGTGCAGGTGCTCGACCCGGCGGAGGAGGCGTTCCCCTTCGACGGGCGCGTGCGCTTCGAGAGCATGGGCCGCGAGATCGACTTCGAGACGCACCGCGCCCGCGCGCTCGCCGACGCCTATCGCCGCCGGCTTGCCGAACGCCGCGACGAACTCGACACGCTGGCGCGGCGCTGCGGCTGGCGGATGACCGTCCACCACACCGATGTCAGCCCGCGCCGCGGGCTGCTGTGGCTCTATGCGGCGTTGGGCGGAGGGATGGGCTGATGCTGTCTCTGGGCGGGCTGGCCTTTCTCAATCCGTGGCTTCTGGCGCCGCTGCTCGCGCTGCCGGCGCTGTGGCTGTTGCTGCGCGCGATCCCGCCGAGCCCGCGGCGGGCGGCCTTTCCCGGCGTTCGGCTGCTGCTCGGCCTCGACGACCCCGAGCGCACGCCCGACCGCACGCCGCTGTGGCTGTTGCTGCTGCGCTGCGCGATCGCGGCGGCCGCGATCCTCGCTTTCGCAGAGCCGGTGCTGAACCCCAAGGCGCGGCTCGGCGGCGCAGGGCCGGTGCTGCTGGCAATGGACGGCGGCTGGGCGAGCGCACCCGACTGGGAGGCGCGCCGCGCCCGCGCGCTCGACGTGCTCGCGCAGGCCGAGCGCGCCGAACGGCCCGTGATCTTCACGGCCCTCGCCCGCCCCGCGCCCGAGACGCAGGCCTTCGAGGTCCGCCCCGCCGCCGAGTGGCGCGGCGAGATCGAGGCGCTGCAACCTGCGCCCTGGGCGCCTCAGCGCGCGGCGTTTCTCGCGCGGCTTAGGGCGCAGACGCCGCAAATCGGCGAGACGGTGTGGCTGACCGACGGGCTCGACCATGGCGAGGCTGGGGAATTCGGCGCCGCGCTCGCGGACGTGGCGGGCCTCGCGGTGATAGGCCCCGACGCGCTCGCGCCGGCGCTGCGCGCGCCGGAGTTGGTCGACGGCGCGCTGACGGCGACGGTGCTGCGCGCCGCCGCGGGCCCCGCGGAGTCCGCGCAGGTCGCGGCCTATGGCGGCGATCCGCTCCGCGATCCGGGCGAGGCGCGCAAGCTCGGCGAGGTCGCGGTGACGTTCGAGGCCGAGGCTGTCGAAGCGGTCGCCGCCTTCGAACTGCCGCTCGAGTTGCGCAACCGCGTCAACCGCGTGGCGCTGACCGCCCGCCCGAGCGCGGGCGGCGCCGCGCTGGCCGATGACGGCGTGCGGCGGCGGCGGGTCGGACTGGTCGCAGGCGGTTCGCAGACCGAGGCGCAGCGGCTGATCTCGGATCTGCATTACCTGCGCGCGGCGCTCGTCGGCGTGGCCGAGACGGTCGAGGGCGACGTCGCAGCGGTGCTCGACGCCCGCCCCGACGCGGTGTTCATGGCCGATGTCGGTCGGTTCACCGAAGCCGAAGCCGAGGCGCTGACGGCGTGGGTCGAGGCGGGCGGGTTGCTGGTCCGGTTCGCGGGGCCGCGGATGGCGGGGGGGACCGAGGCGCTGGCGGGCGGCGCCGGCGTCGTCGACGATCCGCTGCAGCCGGTGCGGCTGCGCGCGGGCGGGCGGGCGATGGGCGGCGCGATGGCCTGGGGAGCGCCGCAGCGCGTGCGCCCCTTTCCGCCCGAAAGCCCCTTCGCCGGGCTGGCGGTCGCCGAGGACGTCGCGGTCAATCGCCAGCTCCTGGCCGAGATCGGCCCCGAGCTCTCGGAGCGGACATGGGCGGCTCTGGAGGACGGCACGCCGCTGGTGACGGCGCGCACAGCCGGCGCGGGCCGCATCGCGCTGTTCCACGTCACAGCCAACGCCGAATGGTCGACGCTGCCGCTCTCGGGGCTCTTCGTCGAGATGACGCGGCGGCTGACCCAGCTGTCGGGCGGCGGCGGCCCCCGCGATCGCGCCGCCCTCGCCGGGCGCATGGCCCGGCCTGTCGCCCTGCTCGACGGATACGGGCGGCTCGCGCGCGCCGACGCCGCCGCCGGAGCGCCGGTCGAGCGGCTCGACGCAGCGCCGGGCCCCGACGCGCCGCCGGGTCTCTACGCCGTCGGCGAGACGCTGCTCGCCTTCAACCTGTTCGGCCCCGAAGCGACGCTGACCGCAGCGCCGCCGCCGCCCGCCTCGGCGCGGATGGAGACGCTGGAGGCGGCGCAGGAGCGCCCGCTCGCGCCCTGGCTTCTGGCGGCGGCGCTGGCGCTGCTGGCGGCGGACACGGTCGCCGGGCTGATCCTCGCGGGGCGGCTGCCCGCGCCGCGGCGGCGGCGGGCTGCCGGCGGAGCGCTGGCCCTCGCGCTCGCGGCGAGCCTCGCCGCAAGCCTGGCCGGCGCGCCTGCGGCGCAGGCGCAGACTGACGAGGCCCGCGCGTTGCACGCGGCCAACGCGACGGTGCTCGCCCATGTCCGGACCATGGACCCGCAGGTGGACCGGATCGCAGAGGCGGGTCTGCGGGGTCTCAGCCGCATCCTCGCCGCGCGCACGGCGGTCGAGCCGGAGGCGCCCGCCGGGGTCGATCTGGAGACGGACGACCTGGCCTTCTACACGCTGCTCTATTGGCCGATCACGACCGCTCAGCCGACGCCGTCCGATGTGGCCATGGCCAAGCTCAACCAGTTCCTGCGCACCGGCGGCATGATCGTGTTCGACACGCGCGACCGGCATCTGGAGTTCGGCGCCGGCCCGACCCAGAACGCCGCCGCCCTCCGCCGGCTGACCGCGCGGCTCGACCTGCCGCCGCTGGAGCCGGTCGGCGAGGATCATGTGCTGACGCGCGCCTTCTATTTGCTCGAGACCTTTCCCGGCCGCCACGCCGGCGGGCGCGTCTGGGTCGAGGCGGCGCCGCCCGCCGCGCCGGGCGAGGCGCCGCCGGCCCGCTTCAGCAGCCGCAACGACGACGTCTCGCCGGTGGTGGTCGGCGCGGCGGACTGGGCGGCCGCCTGGGCGGTGGACGAGGCCGGCGAGTTCCTCGCGCCGGTCGGCGGCGGCGACGGCTTCCGCCAGCGCGAGATGGCCTATCGCTTTGGGGTCAACCTCGTGATGTACGCGCTCACCGGCAATTACAAATCCGATCAGGTCCACGTCCCGGCCCTGCTTGAACGTCTTGGACAGTGAGGGAGCCGCGATGAGCGCCTCGGTCGTCTTCGCGCCGCTTCTGCCCTGGGCGCTGCTCGCCGCGGGCGCGGCGCTCGCCCTCGCCGCGGCGGGGCTCGCGCTGTGGCGGGGCTCGCCGGGCTGGCTGCTGCGCGCGCTCGCCTTCGCGATCCTGCTCTTCGCGCTGACCAACCCGTCGCTTCTGCGCGAGAACCGCCGCGCGCTGCCCGACATCGCCTTCCTGATCGTCGACGAGAGCGCGAGCCAGACCGTCGGCGACCGCCCGACCCAGACCGCGCAGGCCGCCGCCGAGATCGAGGCCGCGATCGCGGCGCTGGCCGCGCGCGGCGCCCCCGACGCGCCGCTCGAACTGCGCGTCGCCCGCGTCGCCTCCGATCCGGCGGAGGATCGCGGCACGGCGCTCCTGTCGGCGCTCGAGACCGCCGCCGCCGACGCGGCGCCCAGCCAGATCGCCGGCGCGCTGCTGCTGACCGACGGGCGCGCGCACGACCTCGACCGCCTCTCCGCCTTCCCCGGCCCGGTCCATGCTCTGGTGACGGGCGAGCCGGACGAACGCGACCTGCGCCTCGTGCTCCAGACCGCCCCGACCTTCGGCATCGTCGGCGAGACTGCGACCGCGGTCGCGCGGGTCGAGGCGCTCGGGGCGGCGCCGCAGGGCGCGCCGGTCGAGTTGAGCGTCTCGGTCGACGGCGGCCCGCCCCGCCGCATCCCCGCCCGCGTGGGCGAGAGCGTCCCGGTCGAGATCGAGATCACGCATGGCGGCCCGAACGTCGTCGAGCTGCGGCTGCCTGCCGCGCAGGACGAGCTGACCGATCGCAACAACGCCGCCGTCTTCACCGTCAACGGCGTGCGCGACCGGCTGCGGGTGCTGCTCGTATCCGGCGAGCCGCATCCCGGCGAGCGCACCTGGCGCAACCTGCTCAAGGCCGATCCGGCGGTGGACCTCGTGCATTTCACCATCCTGCGCCCGCCCGCCAAACAGGACGGAACGCCGGTCTACGAGCTGTCGCTGATCGCCTTTCCGACGCGCGAGCTGTTTATGGAGAAGGTGGACGAGTTCGATCTGATCATCTTCGACCGCTACCGCCGGCGCGGCATCCTGCCCACGCCCTACATCGCCAATGTCGCGCGCTATGTGCGCGAGGGCGGGGCGGTGCTGCTGGCCGAGGGCGACAGCTTCGCCGGCGTCGAGAGCCTCTACCGCACGCCGCTCGCCGACGTGATCCCGGCGCGGCCCACCGCCGGCGTTCTGGAGGAGGGCTATCTGCCGCGCGTGACCGAACTGGGCCGGCGCCATCCGGTCACGGCGGGGCTCGGCGGCGACGCCGGCGCGCCCGGCGAGGCGCCGCCCTGGGGCCGCTGGTTCCGGCATGTCGAGATCGAGCCGCTGAGCGGCGAGACGGTGATGACCGGGGCCCGCGACCTGCCGCTGATGATCCTCGACCGAGTCGGCGAGGGCAGGGTGGCCGTGCTCGCCTCCGATCAGGCGTGGCTTTGGACGCGCGGCTATGAGGGGGGCGGGCCGCAGGCGGAGCTTCTGCGCCGGCTCGCGCACTGGCTGATGAAGGAGCCGGACCTCGAGGAGGAGGCGCTCACCGCGTCGGTCGAGGGCGCGGTGCTGCGCGCCGAGCGCCGCTCCATCGGCGACGGCCCCGAGACCTTGACCGTGACCGCCCCGTCGGGCGCGACGCTGAGCGCGCCCTTCGCCGAGCTTCGGCCCGGCCTCTGGGCGGCCCGGATCGAGACGACCGAGCAGGGCCTGCATCGGCTTTCGGACGGGACGCTGGAGGCGGTCGCTGCGGTCGGCCCGCCCGCCCCGCGCGAATTCGAGAACCCCGTTTCCACGACGGAGCTTCTCGCCCCGCTCGCCGAAGCCACGGGCGGCGCGTCGCGCCGTTTGACCGATGGTCTGCCCGACCTGCGCCGCGTCGCGGAGGGCCGGGTCGCCGAAGGGCGCGGCTGGCTGGGCCTGACCCGCCGCGGGGCCTACGCCGTCGAGGATGTCCGCCTGACGCCCCTCGCGCCGGCATGGGCGATGCTGCTCGTCACCGCGCTTCTTCTGGTCGGGGCCTGGCGCGTCGAAGGCCGCTGACGCGGTTGCGCCGGAGCGCGCAGGTCCGACCTTTGCGGGCGGGCGTGGCGGAGACGGGAATCGCGAAGCCCCCCGCTGGGCGCCGCCGCCGTCCTTCCCCCGACGGCGTTCAGCCGATCCGTTCGCGCAGCGCGTCGGCGGCGCGCCGGATCGCGGCGCGGTCTTCGGGCGATTTCCGGTCGAGATTGGCGAGTTGCATCTTCATGCGCATGTTGCCGCGGAAGCGCGCGGCGCGGCGGTCGAGGAAATCCCAGTAGAGCGTCGTGAACGGGCAGGCCTTCGGGCCGGTCGCCTGTTTGGGGTCGTAGCGGCAGGACCGGCAGCAATCGGACATCCGGTCGATATAGGCGCCGCTCGCGCAATAGGGCTTCGTGCCCATCACTCCGCCATCGGCGTGCTGGCTCATGCCGATGACGTTGGGCGCGGAGACCCAGTCGATGGCGTCGACGAACAGCGCCATGTGCCAGTCATGCGCGCGGCGCGGATTGGCGCCCCAGAGCATCAGGAACAGCCCCAGCACCATCAGCCGCTGAATGTGATGCGCATAGGCCTCGCGCTGGAGCTGGCCGACGGCGTCGCGGATGCAGGCCATGTCGGTTTCGGCGGTCCAGAGGAAGCGCGGCGGCTCGGCGGTCGCCCCGAGTTCATTGCGGTCGAGATAGGACGGGCCGAGGCCGACATAGACGCCGCGCGCGAATTCGCGCCAGCCGAGGATCTGGCGCACGAAGCCCTCCACGGCGTTCAGCGGCGCCCGGCCCTCGGCGTAGGCCGCGAGCGCGGCCTCGCAGACTTCGCGCGGCGAGATCAGCTTGAGGTTCAGGGCGGCGGAGAGGCGCGAGTGCCACAGCGTCGGCTCGCCCATCGCGATCGCGTCCTGATGGTCGCCGAAACCGCACAGCCTGTGCGCGACGAAATCCGCCAGATGCGCCAGCGCCTGCGCGCGCGTGACCGGCTCGGCGAAGCCGACGGCGCTTCCCGGCGCGTCGGGAAAGCGCGCCTCGACCATGCGGACCACCTCGCGCGTGATCGCGTCGTCGGGCGCGTCGGGGCGGCCCGGCGTGAAGCCGGGGCCGTCCGGGCCGAAGCTCTTGCGGTTCTCCTTGTCGAAATTCCACGCGCCGCCGAGCGGCTGGCCGGCCTCGTCCAGCAACCAGCCGGTGCGTCGCCGCATCTCTCGGTAGAAGTCTTCCAATATGAACCGCTTGCGGCCCGCGCCCATCGCCAGCCACTCGGCGGGGGTCGAGAGGAAATGGCGGTCCTCCAGCCAGCGGATCGGGGCTGCGGCGTCGAGCGCTGCGCGCACCCGCCAGTCGCCGGGCTCGACGCAGAGGATCTCCTCCGGCGCATGGTCGGCGACGGCGCGGCGCAGGCTGTCGGCGAGGGTCCCCGGCGCGCCCGGATCGTCGACGCGGCGATAGAGGACCGTGCGGCCCTCGGCGCGCTGGCCTTCGGCGAAATGGCGCATCGCGGCGAAGAACAGGACGAGGCGCTTCTTGTGCTGGGCGAGATAGGTCGCCTCCTCGGCGGCCTCGGTCATCTGGATCGCGTCGCGCGCGGGGTCGAAGCCGTCGAGCGCGGCGGAGCGCGCGTCGAGCTGGTCGCCGAGGACGAGGATGAGTCGCCTCACTTGCGCCGCCCCTCTCCGCGGCAGCGGTCGGAGCAGTAGCGCACCTCCTCCCACACCTTCTCCCACTTCTTGCGCCATGCGAAGGGGCGGCCGCAGGCGGCGCAGGTCTTGGTCGGCAGATCGGCCTTGCGGACCATCTTGGGCATGCTCAGAACTCGAAGGCGGATTGGCGCGGATCGGGGCGGGGTTTGCGCGACGGGCCCTCGCGGTCCCGGCGGCGCGAGGCGTGGCGGCGGAGCACCTCGGCGCTCTCCATGCGGAAGGCCGGGCCGGCGCGCACCGCCCACACACGCGCCTTGGCGGCGCGGGCGGCGGCGGCATGGTCCACGATTGGCGCGGGATAGTCCCGTCCGAGAGCGCAGCCGGCCGCGCGCTGCTCCTCGGCGGACATCCGCCACGGCTCGTGCAGCCGCGCGAGCGGAACGCCGGCCAGTTCGGGGACCCAGCGGCGGATGAACGCGCCTTGCGGATCCTGATCCATCGACTGCTTCACCGGGTTGTAGATCCGGGTCGTGTTGATCCCGGTCACGCCGCTCTGCATCTGGAGCTGGCTGTAATGGATGCCGGGCTCGTAATCGGCGAAGAGACGCGCGAGCGGCGGCGCGAGGCGGCGCCAGTCGAGCCAGAGGTGATAGGCGGCGAAGGCGGTCAGCATCGAGCGCATCCGGAAGTTCATCCAGCCGGTCGCCCGCAGCGCGCGCATGCAGGCGTCGACGAAGGGGAAGCCCGTCTCGCCCGCCTCCCAGGCCGCGAGCCGGGCGGGGTCGTGCGCATCCTCGCGCAGGCCCTCATAGGCGCGATGCATGCAGCGCCGCTCGATCTCGGGCTCGTCCTCGAGCTTCTGCATGAAATGGCAGCGCCAGTGCAGCCGCGACAGGAAGCTGTCCACCGACCCCGCCCAGCCCGGCGCGGCGCCCTCGGCGCTGATCTGCGCCTGCCGCGCCCAGCCGGCCTGCGCGGCCTCGCGCGAGGACAGCATCCCCCAGGCGAGGTGAGTAGAGAGGCGCGAGCAGGCGTCGAAGCCGGTGACGGGGGACGACATGGCGCGGCGGTAGTCGCGCCCCCGGACGGCGAGGAACGTGTCGAGCGTCGCCAGCGCGGCGCGGCGGCCGCCGCTCTGGCGCTCCGGGCAGGGGTCGGGGGCGAGGCCGAGCGCCTTCGCGTCGGGGATCGCTCCGGGGTCGAGGCCGGGGACGCCCTGCAAGCTCTGCGGCGCGGGAAGCGCGGCCTCGCGCATCGTCCGCTCCCAGCGCGCAGCCCAACCGTCGCGCCCGCGCAGCCGCCGCACGACGCCGCCCGCCTGCCATTCGCGCAGCTCCAGCCCGGCGCCGCGCGCCCAAGCGGCGACGCGCCGGTCGCGGGCGAAAGTCCAGAGATCGCCCGTCTCCTGATGGGCGAAGATCGCGTCGGCGCCTGTGTGGGCGGCGACCTCGCTCAGCGCCTCGACGGCCTCGCCCGTCCGCACGATCAGCGGCGCGCCGCGCGCGGCGAGGTCGGCCTGCAGCTCGCGAAGGCTTTCGGAGATGAAGGCCCAGTGCCGCGCGCTCGTGGTCGGCTGCGCCCAGAGCTCCGGCTCGGCGAGGTAGAGGGGAACGACGCCACCTCGCGCGGCCGCTGCGCAGAGCGGCGCGTGATCCTCGGCGCGCAAGTCGCGCTTGAACCAGACGATGGTGGTCGGCATGCGTCCCCTCCGCCGGGCGACGTGGCGCGCGCGGCGGCGAGGTCAACGGGCGGTCAGTTCTCCGCCATCACCTGCGCCTTGGCCTGCGCGCGCAACTCTCCGAACTTGCGCACCGCTTCCTGCGCGGTGACGGCGATTCCGGCGGCTGACAGATCCGCCATCACGCGCTCCACCGCGTCGGACGGGTTCGGCTTGATCCACTCGCCGATCAGCCCCTTTGCATAGTCGACCGCCGCCTCGCCGGTCTTGCCCATCTGGTTCGCCGCCCAGAGCGCGAGCAGGTTGCGCGCCCGCGCCTCGACCTTGAACTGCATCTCGGCGTCATGCGCGAACTTCGCCTCGAACGCCTGTTCGCGCTCGTCAAACGTGGTCATCGGGACCTCTCCTCCGTCGCGCGCGATTCCGGGCGCATTTCCCGGAACGGCTAGCGCATTCCGCCGTGAGGCGCCAGTTGACGAAGCCGCGCGAGGACCGACTGCGTCGGCCCGGCCCAAGCGCTGCTTGCCCGCGCGCCCGGCGCAGCCTATACGGCTGTCTCCGACGCGCGCGCGCCTCGCGCTGCGCGTCAATCTCTGTTCGGAGACGCCGATGGCCCGCCGCAGGATGGTCTACGAAGGCAAGGCGAAGATTCTTTACGAAGGCCCGGAGCCCGGCACGTTGATCCAGTATTTCAAGGACGACGCCACGGCCTTCAACGCCCAGAAGCGGCAGGTGATCGACGGCAAGGGCGTGCTCAACAACCGAATTTCCGAGCACATCATGTCGGCGCTGAACGGCATCGGCGTGCCGACCCACTTCATCCGCCGCATCAACATGCGCGAGCAACTGATCCGCGCCGTCGAGATCATCCCCATCGAGATCGTGGTGCGCAACGTCGCCGCCGGCTCGCTGTCCAAGCGTCTCGGCATCCCTGAAGGCGACACGCTGCCGCGCCCGATCATCGAATTCTATTACAAGGACGACAAGCTCGGCGACCCGATGGTCACCGAGGAGCACATCCTCGCCTTCAACTGGGCCAGCCAGCAGGACGTGGACGACATGATCAGCCTCGCACTGCGCGTGAACGACTTTCTGTCGGGGCTTTTCATGGGCGTCGGCATCCGGCTTGTGGACTTCAAGATCGAGTGCGGGCGCATCTGGGAGGGCGACTATCAGCGCGTGATCGTCGCCGACGAGATCAGCCCCGACAGCTGCCGCCTGTGGGACGCCAAAACCGGGCGGAAATTCGACAAGGACGTGTTCCGCCGCGACCTCGGCAATCTGACCGAAGCCTACGCCGAAGTGGCCCAGCGCCTCGGCATCATGCCCGAGAGCGGCGTGGTCGCCGGCAAGGGCCCCAAGCTCGTCCACTGAGCCCGCGAGAGGGAGTTCGCCGATGAAGGCCCGCGTCACCGTCACCCTGCGCGACGGCGTGCTCGACCCGCAGGGCGAGGCGATCCGGCAGGCGCTCGGAACGCTCGGCTTCGGCGGCGTCGGCGGCGTCCGGCAAGGCAAGGTGATCGAACTCGACCTTGCCGAGACCGACCCGGAGGCGGCGCGCGCGCAGGTCGCGCGGATGTGCGAGACCCTGCTCGCCAACACCGTGATCGAGACCTACGCGATCGCGCTGGACTGAGGGCGGAAGATGCGCGCGGCGGTTCTGGTCTTTCCCGGCTCCAATTGCGACCGCGACATGGAGGTCGCGCTGCGCGCAGCCGGCGCCGACGTCGTGCGGCTGTGGCACAAGGAGGCGTCGCTTCCCGCAGGTCTCGACCTCGTGGCGATCCCCGGCGGCTTCTCCTTCGGCGACTATCTGCGCTGCGGGGCCATCGCGGCGCGGGCGCCGGCGATGACGGCGGTGGCGGGCTTCCTGCGCGGCGGCGGTTACGGCCTCGGCGTGTGCAACGGTTTCCAGGTGCTGCTCGAAGCTGGGCTGCTGCCCGGCGCGTTGATGCGCAACCGCGGCCTGACCTTCCTGCGCCGCGACGTTTCCTTGCGCATCGAGACCGCCGACAGCGCCTTCACGCGCGGATACGCAATGGGCGCCGAGATCAGCCTTCCCATCGCCCACCATGACGGCTGCTACGTCGCGGAACCCGAGACGCTCGCGCGGCTCGACGCCGAGGACCGCGTCGCGCTGCGCTATCTGCCGCCCAACCCCAACGGCTCGATGGACGACATCGCCGGCGTGCTGTCGGAGAACCGGCGCGTTCTGGGGCTGATGCCGCATCCCGAACGCGCCGCCGATCCCGCGCTGGGCGGGGCGGATGCGCGGGCGGATGGCGCGCCGCTCTTCGCGGGGCTCGTCGGCGCGCTGGTCGGGGCCTGAGGCGCAACGCCGTCTTAACTCTGTCGACGCAGGCTTGGGCGCGCCGCTTCCCGCGGACGCAGGAGCCGCCGATGCGCCGCCTCGCCTTGTCGCTCGCCGCGCTCTGCCTGTCCGAGGCGGCGCAAGCCGGCGCCTGGACCGCGCGCGACCTTGGCGTCGTCCACCGCGAAAGCCATTGCGTCGAAGCGGCGGTGCGCGCTTTCGAGGAAGTTGCCCTCAGCTTCGGGACGGGCGCTATCCGGGTGGACGGCTGGGCGATCTCCGCCGAGAATGTCGAGCGGCGCGGCTACGACGCGCTGATCACCTGCGCCTACGCCAACGCCGGCAAGACCCGCGGGACGCTCGCCATCCGCTCCGAGACCGAGGACTTCGGGCGCGTGATCGCCGCCAACCGCATCGAGCAATTGTGGCGCCAGCACGCCAAGCGCCTCGACGGAGCCTATATCGACGAACTGAAGCGGCGGATGTAGCCGGATCGGTCAACGGGGTTGACTTTCCGCGCTTCGACCCGCATCTCTTCGGCACGCGACAGCGCAGGCGCTTTCCGGTCGAACCGGTCTGAGCACACCGTCGCCCAACCACACGCGTTTGCTTTCCGCCAGTTGCGCTTGGCGATCGCCAAGCCCGAGCCGCCGCGACCGCCGAGTGCGGCGCGCGCTCGCTTCTGACGGAGTTCTCCATGACCGCATTTGCGGACTTCTCTCTTTCGCCCGCCCTGCTGAAGGCGCTCGACAAGGCCGGCTTCACGGCCCCGACGCCGGTGCAGGCCGCCGCCATCCCGCCGCAGCTCCAGGGCCGCGACGTGCTCGCGCTGGCGCAGACCGGCACCGGCAAGACCGCCGCTTTCGCCCTGCCGCTGATCGAGGCGCTGGCGGGCCGCTCGGGCCGCCGCCCCGCCCGCTCGGGATTCGCGCTGATCCTCGCGCCGACGCGCGAACTGGCCGTGCAGATCGACGCCGAACTGCGCCGCTTCGGCGCGGCGATGTCGATCCGCACGGTTCTCGTGCTCGGCGGCATGTCGCGCTACAATCAGGTCAAGCTCCTCGCGTCCGGCGTCGACGTGATCATCGCGACGCCGGGCCGGCTGATGGACCTTCTGACCGAGCGCGACGCGACGCTGGCGGCGGTCGAGACGCTGGTGCTCGACGAAGCCGACCGGATGCTCGACATGGGCTTCATCCGCGACATCCGGAAGATCGCCGCGATGATCCCGGCGGGCCGCCGCACCGCGTTGTTCTCGGCGACCATGCCGCCCGAGATCGAGACGCTCGCCAACGAGCTTCTGCGCGAGCCTGCGCGGGTGGAAGTCGCGCCGCAGGGCACGACCGTGCAGAAGATCGAGCAGCGCCTCGTGCATGTGCCCGCCGGCGCCAAGCGCGGCGCCCTGACCGCCCTGCTCGCCGACAAGGACATGTCCAAGGTCATCGTCTTCGCCCGCACCAAGCGCGGCGCGGACCGGGTGGCGAAGGGGCTGGAGGCCGACGGCGTGCGCGCGGACGCGATCCATGGCGACAAGGCCCAGAACGCCCGCCAGCGCGCGCTGGAATCGTTCCGCACAGGCGCCGTGCGGGTGCTGGTGGCGACCGACATCGCCGCGCGCGGCATCGACGTCGCGGGCGTCACCCATGTCGTCAATTACGACCTGCCCGACGAGCCCGAGAGCTACACCCACCGCATCGGGCGGACGGGGCGCAACGGCGCCGAAGGACAGGCGATCAGCCTGTGCGACGACACCGAGCGCGACAAGCTCCGCGCCATCGAGAAAGTGATCCGCCGCGCCTTCCTGCCCTGCGGCGCCCTCGGCGACCACCCGCCCGCGGCGCAGACGCGGCCCGAGCACGCGCAGGCGAAGCGCCCCGGCCGCGCCCGTCGCCGCGCGCCCCGGCGCGCTGCGGCCTGACGGAGCGCCGCCCCCTACACGGCGCGACGGAAAGGGGCTAGTTTCCCGTCGCCGTGGACCGACCCGGTCCCCCCGAGGATGTCGCCGGATGACCCTGCGCGCGCTCTCCGTCTCGTCGGCTCCGGCTGGCCTCTGCGCCGGGACCGTCACCCTCGACCATGACGCGCGCTGGCGCCGGCGCGCGGCCCTGACCACCGACGACGGCGCGCCTTTCCTGCTCGACCTCGCGGAAGCGCGGGAGTTGCGCGACGGCGAGGCGCTGATGCTGGAGGACGGGCGGCATGTGCTGGTGCGCGCAGCGCCCGAGCGGCTCACCGCCATCGGCGCCGAGACGCCCGCGAAGCTCGCCCGCCTCGCCTGGCATCTGGGCAACCGCCACCTGCCGGTCGCCATCGAGGACGGGCGGCTGCTGATCCGCCACGACCATGTGGTGGAGGACATGCTGCGCGGGCTCGGCGCCTCCCTGACGGCGGTCGAAGCGCCGTTCCAGCCCGAAGGCGGCGCCTATGGCCATGGGCGCACCCACGCCCACGCGCACGCCCACAGCGCCCATGACGATCCGAATTCTCATCTGCGCGAGCCCGCGCAGGACGCGCATCTGCGTGACCGCGACCACCGCCACCCGCATGGATGACGCCGCGCTTCAGACGCTCGCCGCATGGCTCTCGCCCGCCTGGCCGACCGGCGCGTTCGCCTTCTCGCACGGGCTGGAATGGGCGATCGTCGCCGGCGACGTGGATGACGCCGAAACCTTGCGCGACTGGATCGCCGACTGCCTCGCCCATGGCTCGGGGCGCTGCGACGCGATCCTGCTGGCCGCCGCGTGGCGCGACCCCGCCAGCGAGGAGGTCGCGGACTTCGCCGCCGCGCTCGCTCCCTCCGCCGAGCGCCTCGACGAGACCGCGAGCGTCGGCGCCGCCTTCGCCGCGATCACCGGAGCGAGTTTCGGGCCGGAAGCCGCGCCCGCGCCCTGGCCGGTCGCGCTGGGGCGCGCCGCGGCGGCCCATGCCCTGCCGCTCGGGCCTGCGCTGACCCTGTTCCTGCAGGCCTACGCCCACAACCTGCTGTCCGTCGGCGTCCGGCTCATCCCCATCGGCCAGACCGAGGCCGCGCGCGCGCTCGCGGCGCTCCTGCCGCTGATCCGCGAGACGGCGGCGCAGGCCGAGGCGGCGACGCCCGAGGAGATCGGCGGCTGCGCGCTGCGCGCCGATCTCGCCGCGATGCGCCATGAAACCCAGACTGTGAGGCTGTTCCGCTCATGACCTCCCCGCACGGCCCCCTGCGCGTCGGCATCGGCGGCCCGGTCGGCGTCGGCAAGTCCACGCTGACCGCCGAGCTGTGCCGGCGGATGCGCGACCGCTGGTCGATCGCCGCCATCGCCAACGACATCTACACGCGCGAGGACGCCGAGTTCCTGATGCGCGAGCAGGCCCTGCCGCTCGACCGCATCCGCGCGGTGGAGACCGGCGGCTGCCCGCACACCGCGATCCGCGAGGACGCCAGCATCAACCTCGCCGCCGTGGCGCAACTGCGCGCCGACTTTCCCGATCTCGACGTGATCTTCATCGAATCGGGCGGCGACAACCTGTCGGCCACCTTCAGCCCCGAACTCGCCGACCTGACCCTCTACGTGATCGACGTGGCGGGCGGCGAGAAGGTGCCGCGCAAGGGCGGGCCGGCGATCACCCTCTCCGACCTTCTGGTGATCAACAAGACCGACCTCGCCCCCCATGTCGGGGCCTCGCTCGAGGTGATGGCGCGCGACGCGGCGCGGATGCGCGGCGACCGGCCCGTGCAGTTCTCCAATCTGAGGACCGGCGAGGGCGTGGCCGAGATCGTCGACTTTCTGATCCGCGCGGGCGGGTTGCCCGATGGGGGCGCGCGGGCGGGCTGAGCCCGTCGCCGCGCCGGTTCAGCCCGCCCGCAGCATCGAGATCAGGATGGCGGCGAAGGTCGCGCTGGTGATCACGCCGCTGATGCTGACGCCCAGCGCATGCGGCAGCACGATGGCGTTGGGGTTGGCCTGGCTGACGATCTTCTGCGCCACCTTCGCCGTGGTCGGCACGCAGGAGACGGCGGCGATCCCGATCACCGGGTTGAAGCGCCCGCCGGTGAACCACCACAGCGCATAGCCCCCGAGCAGCCCGCCCAGCGCCGAGACGGTCAAAGCGACGATGCCCAGCACCAGCAAAGTGAGCACCTTGGGGTCGAGGATGGTGCTGGCCTCGCACAGCACGCCGAGCGTGAGGCCGAGAAAGAACGTCGCGCCGTAGAGCACGGGCCCCGAGAACACCTCGCGGAAATTGTTCAGCCCGCTTTCACGCACCACCACGCCGATGAACAGGCTCAGAAACAGCGGCGCGGCGACCGGGAACAGGAGCGACAGCAGCACGCAGGCCGCGACGGCGAACATCATCTTCTCGGCGCTGGAGATCGCGCGGAGCTTCTCGACCGGCATCTGGATGGCGCGCAGCCGCTCGGGCACCAGCGCCTTCACCAGATGCGGATACGCCCCGTAAGTCAGCCCGAGATAGAGATAACCGACCACAGTGATCGCGACGAAGATCTCGGGCGCGAGGATCAGCGAGGCGAACAGCACCATCGGCCCGTCGGCCCCGCCGATGGTGGCGGCCGCCGCAGCCTCGTTGAGCGGCAGCCCCCACATCGCGGCCAGCGGCAGCGCGACCACGGTGCCGAGCTCGCCGCAGATCGCGAGGAACATGGAGGTGAAGGGGCGCTGCATCACATAGCCCACGTCGAGCAGCGTGCCGATGCCGATGAACACCAGACAGGCGATCAGGCCGTTCGAGAACATCAGCGTGTAGACCGGCTGGAGCCAGTCGATCTGCAGCGCGGTCATCACCGCGTCGGTGCCGCTCGCGAGCGGATCGAGAAACAGCGTGCCGGTGCGCCCATCCTCGAAGAACAGAACGGCGGCGTTGACCGTCGCCATGCCGAGGCCCATCGGGATCATCAGCAGCGCCTCGAGCACGCCCTTCTGGCCGAGCCAGATCAGCGCGAGCCCCAGCCCGATCAGGAACAGCCGCCCGATCATGATGTGCGGCTCGGCGGCGGCCAGCGTGGCGATGCCCTGGAAAAGGTCGATAAACGAGATGTCGAGCATGGCGGCGCCTCTCGGCTTGCGGGACAGGGCGATCAGCGACGCGGCGTGTGCGCTCCGTGCTGGCGGGCGCGGGCCTCGCGAGTCCAGTCGGCGCTCTGGCGGGCGGGGTCGATGCGCAGGACCCGGTGGCGGGGCATGGCGATATGCACTGCGGCGGCGATGGCGGCGGCGACCGCGGCGCGGTCGTCGCGCACGGGCATGACGAATTCCGGCGCGGGCGCGGCGGGCGCGCGGCGGCTGCGGGCCAGGCCGATCACGATCAGCCGGATCAGCAGGGCGCAGAGCATGCTGATCGCCGCCATCAGCGCGAAGCCGGTCAGGGCGATCTGCAGGGCGCCGAGCGCGGAGCCGTCCATGAGCGCGCGTCTCCCGGCGTCAGGCGATGGTGACGAGCGGCTGGTCGGCGTCGACCGCGTCGCCCGGCGCCACCAGCACGGAGGTCACCTTGCCGCCGCGCATCGCGTTGATCGCCGTCTTCATCTTCATCGCCTCGATGACGCAGAGCTGCTGGTCGGCGGCCACCACGTCGCCGACCGAGACCGCGACCGAGGCGATGGTTCCGGCGAGCGGCGCGCGCTGGGCGTCGCCCGCGCCGGGAGGGCCGCTGGGAGCCGAGGGCGCGGCGGCGGGCCTGGGGGCGCCGGGACTGGCGACCGACGCAGCCGCCGGAGCCGCGGCGGCGGGCGGCGGGAGCGCCTCGCCTTCGCCGGCGACTTCCTCGACGAGCACGTCGTACGCCTTGCCGTCGACGGTGATGCGCAGACGTCGGATCATGGTCGGCTCCTCGGGTCGGGGAGGGGCGGCGGGGAAGGGGCCCCGGCGCCGTCACATCGGGATCAGGCCGTGCTTCTTCGCGGGCCTCAGCTCGCGCTTGGTCATCAGCTTGCGCAGCGCCAGCGACAGCGCGGCCTTGGTCATCTCGGGTTCGATCACATCGGTGACGTAGCCCTTGGAGGCCGCGAGATAGGGCGAGGCGAACTCGGCGCGGTACTCCTCGACGACGGCGCGACGCCGCGCCGCCCGCGCCTCGGGGTCCTCGATGGCGGAGAGCTCGCGCCCGTAGAGGATGTTGACGGCGCCCTCCGCCCCCATCACCGCGATTTCGGCGGTCGGCCACGCGAACACGCAATCCGCCCCCATCTCCTGACTGCACATCGCCAGATAGGACCCGCCATAGGCCTTGCGGGTCACCAGCGTCAGCTTGGGCACCGTGCTCGCGGCGTAGGAGAACAGCATCTTCGCGCCGTGGCGGATGATGCCGCCGCGCTCCTGATCGATCCCGGGCAGGAAGCCCGGCACGTCGACGAAGGTGATCAGCGGAATGTTGAAGGCGTTGCAGAAGCGGATGAAGGCCGCGCCCTTGTCGGAGGCGTCGATGTCGAGGCAGCCCGCCTTCTCCATCGAGTTGTTGGCGAGCACGCCCACCACCGCGCCGTCGAGCCGCCCGAAGCCCACGATGAGGTTGCGCGCGAAACTCGCCCGGATCTCGAACAGCCGTCCGCCGTCGAGCACGCGGCGCAGGATCGCGTGCATGTCCATCGGCTCGGACGCGTCGGAGCGCACCAGCGCGTCCATGCCGTCGTCGGGGCCGAAATCGATGTCCCGCAACGCATGCGGCGGGTCGTCGGCGTTGTTCGACGGCAGGTAGCCCAGCAGCTCGCGCGTCAACGCCACCGCGTGGGCGTCGTCCTCGGCGAGCAGATGGACATTGCCGCTGACCGCCGCATGCATCGCCGCGCCCCCGACCTCGTCCATCGTCACGTCGCGCCCGGTGACCGACTTGATGACCTGCGGGCCGGTGATGAAAAGCTGCGCGTTGGCCTTCGTCATCACGATGAAGTCCATCAGCGCCGGCGAATAGGCGGCGCCGCCCGCGCAGGGGCCGGCGATCACCGCGATCTGGGGCGCGACGCCCGAGAGGGTGACGTTGCGGTAGAACACTTCGCCATAGCCCGACAGCGCGTCGACGCCTTCCTGGATGCGCGCGCCGCCCGAATCCTTGAAGCCGACCAGCGGAACCCCGGTGCGCAGGGCATGGTCCTGCGCCCAGGCGATCTTGCGGGCGTGCATCTTGCCCAGCGTGCCGCCGACGGCGGTGAAATCCTGGCTGAAGGCCGCGACCTGCCTTCCGTCGACGAAGCCGGTCCCGACCACCACCCCGTCGGCGGGGATAGCCTTGCTCTCCATGCCGAAGGACGTGCAGCCGTGGCGGGCATGGGCGCCGTATTCCTGAAATGTGCCTTCCTCGAACAGCGCCGCCAGACGGTCGCGGGCGCTGAGCAGCCCCTTGGCGCGACGCTCTGCGATCTTGGCAGGCCCGCCGCCGGCTTCGGCGGCCTCGCGGCGCTTGGTCAGCGTGGCGCGCAGTCTGGCGTCGAGCGTCATGGCCGGGTCAGCTCCTTCGCGCGTCGCAGGCGCGGGACCGGCTGCGCCTGCGGCACAGTAATGCGCGCGGGTCCGCGTTAGCCAACCGGTACTTTGAGACAACCGGCGTCCGAGGCGGCGGCCTGTCCCGCCTCGCGCTTGAAGGGGTTCTGGTCGGGGACGTCGAAGTCCAGCGTCAGCGCGCCCTTCTCGCGCGCGTCGGCCATGTAGCGGAAAGCGCCGACCGACATGCGCATCAGATGCTCGCCGGCCTTGATCGGCGGATACTTCGCCACCGCCTCGGGCGTGCGGAACTTCGGCAGCGGCTCGACGACGGCGTGATAGTCGAGGCCGAAGAACAGCGGCGCGGAGAACCGCTCGCGCCCGGTGTTGACGACGCGGTGCTGGGTCGAGCGGAACGCGCCGCCGGTCCAGGTCTCGAAGATGTCGCCGATGTTGACGATGAACGCGCCCTCGATCGGCGGCGCTTCGATCCACTCGCCGTCGAGGCTGAGCACCTGAAGCCCCGGCCCGCCCTGCAGCAGAATGGTGAAGCACTCGAAATCCGAATGGGCGTCGATGCCGACGACGTCCGCCGAGGCCGGCAGTTCGTTCGGCACGTAGCGCAGGAGCCGCAGCTGCGAAGTCGGGCAGGTGATGTGCCGCCGCAGCTCCGCCGGATCGACGTCGAGCTCCAGCGCCAGCGCGTCGAGCATCCGCAACCCCAGCGCGAAAACGGCGTCGTAATAGCCGCCGACCGCCGCGCGCCAGCCGGGCAGGTCGGGCCAGACGTTCGGGCCGGTCATCCGCCAGCCGGCGAGATGGTCGGGATGGTCGGCGGGCGCTTCGAACGACATGTCCCAGGCTTCGTTCATGTTGATGCGCCTGGGAAAACTGGCGCCGTTCTCCTCGAAGGGGACATAGCCGCGGTGATGGGTGGTGAAGCCCGACCACCAGCGCATCTTGTAGCTGCGCGGCTGCGCGTGGAAGGCGCGCGAGGCGGCGAACAGCGCTTCCGTCGTCGCTTTCGGCACGCCGTGATTGACGATGTAGAAGAACCCCGAGCTGCGCGCCGCGGCGCCGAGCGCGGCGGCGGCGGCGCGGACGCCTTCAGACTCGCCTGTCTGCAGCGCCCCGATGTCGATCACCGGCAGGGCCGAAGCCTCCACGCGCCGCGCCATCTGATCCGCCGCCATCGTCGCCATGCTCGATTCTCTCCAGCCCGTTCGTTCGATGTGAAACGGTGGCATACTGCCGCATGGCTCGCCAAGGCATAACTGACCGCCGCTTTTTTGGGCGTCGTGGCGGATCGCCGCCCGCCTCTGCGGCAAACGTCTCGCCGACCTTCTGCGGGCGGCGCTCCGGGCTTGGATCGCGCTGCGCCCGCTTCATGCTGCCTCCAAACCACGAGACGGCGGCGCCGCCGCCCGTCCATCGACAGGAGCCAGAGCCATGACCGCACCGACGTCTCCCCTCTCCTTGGCGCGCCCGCGCGCCGGCGGCCTCTCGCGCCGCAGGCTGTTGCAGGGCGGGGCGGGCGCGCTGGCGGTCGGGATGATCGGGGCCCCGGCGATCGCGCAGGCGCGCAGCCTGCGGGTCGCCTCCTATGGCGGGTATTTCGAGAACAGCTTCAAGGAGCACGTCTTCCCCGAATTCACCGCCGCCACCGGCATCGCGGTCGAGAGCGTGACGCAGCCCAATTCGGCGGACTGGCTCGTGACGATGCAGCAGGCGGCGATGGCGGGGCAGACGCCGACGGACGTCTCGCTCTACGGGCGCGACACGATGATCAAGGCGTCGCGCATCGGCGGGCTCTTGCAGCCGCTCGACCTGTCGAAGATCCCCACCGCCTCGGGCCTCGATCCGCGGTTCCTCTATGCGGACGCGACCGGCCCGGTGGGCGTCGGCGCGATGTCGTGGTTCGTCTCGATGGTGGTCAACCCGACCGAGATCAGCCCCGCGCCGACCAGCTGGGCCGAGTTCTGGGACAGCTCCGTCTACGCCCGCTCGCTGGGCGTCTCGCGCGAGTTCAACTCGAACTTCCTCGACGTGGTGGCGGCGACCTTCTTCGAGGGGCCGGAGGTGCTGAGCACAGAGGAGGGCATCTCGGCGGTGATCGCCAAGATCGCCGAGCTCAAGCCCAATGTCGCGCTGTGGTGGTCGGCGGAGAGCCAGATGGAGCAGGCGATGAAGAACGGCGACGTGGTGGGCGGCACCTATTACCACGACGTCGCCGGCATCATGGCCGCCGACGGCTTCCCGATCGCCTCGATCTTCCCCAAGGAGGGCAATCCGCAGAATTACGGCTCATGGTGCCTGTCGGCGGGGTCGGAGAAGGCGGCGGAGGCGCAGGAGTTCATGACCTTCTCCTGCCTGCCCGCGACGCAGGCGCTGATGGCGCGCAAGATCGGCACAGCGCCGCTCATGGACCGCGCTTCGACCGATCTGACCGAAGACGAGTTCGCCGCCGTCTCGGGCGCGCCCGCCATCACGCCGAATTTCGAGGCTTATCTCGACCACGAGACCTTCATGAAGGAGAGCTGGGAGAAGATGCTCTCCGAGTCCTGAGGCCGCGCAATGCGGGGGCTGTCGCTGCGCGGCGTCGCCAAGGTCTATCCGGGCGGCGTGACCGCAGTGGAGGGGATCACGCTCGATTTCCCCGAAGGCGAGCTGACGGCGCTGC
This sequence comes from Rubrimonas sp., assembly GCF_036788415.1. Taxonomy (NCBI): domain Bacteria; kingdom Pseudomonadati; phylum Pseudomonadota; class Alphaproteobacteria; order Rhodobacterales; family Paracoccaceae; genus Rubrimonas; species Rubrimonas sp. The sequence continues at coordinate 32,428 of NZ_DAIQNN010000007.1, forward strand.
TCGGGCCTTCGGGTTGCGGCAAGACCACGCTGCTGCGCATGATCGCTGGGCTGGAAACGCCGTCTGCGGGGCGGATCCTGCTCGACGGGCGCGACATCACCGCCGAAGCCGCGCATGTGCGCCGCTTCGGCATGGTGTTCCAGTCCTTCGCGCTGTTTCCGCACCTCTCGGTGGCCGAGAACGTCGCATACAGCCTCGCCATCGCCGGCGCGCCGAAAGCGGAGCGGCGGGCCAAGGCCGAGCGGCTGCTCGATCTCGTGCAGCTCTCCGGCTATGGCGACCGCCGCATCGGCGCGCTCTCGGGCGGGCAGCGCCAGCGCGTCGCCATCGCCCGCGCGCTGGCGCAGGAGCCGTCGGTGTTCCTGCTCGACGAGCCGATGTCGGCGCTCGACGCGAAGCTCCGCGAGGAGATGCAGGTCGAGCTGCGGTTGCTGCAGCAGCGGCTGGGGATCACCACCATCGTCGTCACCCATGACCAGCGCGAGGCGATGACCATGGCCGACAGCATCGTCGTGATGTCGCAGGGCGCCGCCGAGCAGGTCGGCCCGCCCCAGACGGTCTACGCCCATCCCGCGACCGCCTTCGTCGCGGGCTTCATCGGCAAGGCGAATTTCCTCAACGGCGAAGTGCGCGACGGCGCGGCCCATGCGCTGGGCGGCGTGTTCCGCCCGGCGACGCCCGCGCCCTTCCGCTGCGGTTCGCCCGTCACCATCGCCTGCCGGCCCGAAGCGGTGCGGCTGTCGCGCGCGCCGCGCGCCGAGACCAACTCCGTGCGCGCCGAAATCAGCTTCGTGCGCGACATCGGCCCGACCTGCGAGATCCATCTCGTCGCGGCCGGCGCGCGGATGACCGCCGAACTCGGCCATGCCGACCGCGAGAGCTTCGCCATGGGCGAGCAGGTCTGGGCGGAATGGCCGCCCGAGGCGCTGCGGCTCTACCCGCGCGAGGCGGCGTGAGCGCGGTCGCCGAGGCCGCCGACCTTTCCGCCGCGCCGGCTGCGGGGCAGGGCGGCGGGTTCGGCGCGCTTGCGGCGCGTGCGATCATCGGCGCGTTCGTCGCGGTGCTGTGCCTCGGCCCGTTCCTGCTCGTGCTTGCGATCAGCTTCGGTGAGAAGATCGACGGCGAGGACTGGCGCTGGAGCCTGAGCCTCGCCTCCTATCAGCGCTTTCTGTTCGGGTTCGAATGGCCCGAGGCGGTATCCTTCGTCTATCCGCAGAAGCTGTGGTTCTCGCTCTATTTCGCCGTGCTCGCCTCGATCCTCGCGGTCGCCTTCGCCTTCCCCTTCACCTGGCTGATCACGCGGCAGTCGCGGCGGGCGCAGGCGGCGTGGCTGGTCTTCATCCTCGCCTCGCTGTCGCTGTCCGAGGTCTTCGTGGTGATGGGCTGGGACATCCTGCTGTCCGGCCGCTCCGGCCTGCCGATGGTCGCGCGCGAGATCGGCCTGACGGACTGGCTGCGCGAGGCCGGGTGGTGGCCGACGCTCCAGGCCTGGGACCTCGCCAATCCGCGCAACCTCAAGTTCAAGACCTCCGCCGTCGCGACCGTGGTGACGATGAGCTATCTGGTGTTCCCCTACGCCGTGATCCTGCTCTACCCGCCGCTGTCGCGCATCGACCCGAGTCTCGCCGAAGCCGCCCGCACCATGGGCGCGCGGTCGTTCACGGTGATCCGCACGGTGGTGCTGCCGGCCGTGCGTCTGCCGATCCTCGGCGCGACCTTCCTGCTCTTCGTCTATCTGCTGGGGGCCTATGTGGTGGTGACCCAGTTCGCGGACCCCTCGCAGCAGACGCTGACGGTGACGATCTACAACAGCGTGCGCGGGGCGACGCTCGACGCGCCCTTCGCCGCCGCGCAATCGGTGGCGCTGCTGCTGGTTTCGGCGCTGCTGCTGCTGGCGAGCGCGCGGGTCGCGAAGCTGGAGCGCGGGGCGTGAGCGCGGCGCGGCTCGGACGCATCGCCTATCTGGGCTGGTGCGCGGTCTTTCTCGCGGCCCCCATCGCGGTGGTTTGCGCGGCGGCGCTCAATGGCGGGCGCACCATGCTGTTTCCGCCGCAGGACCCCACGCTGGCGCGCTTCGCGGAGTTCTTCGTGGGCGACCCCGTGTGGACGCGGGCGCTGCGCGTGTCGATCCTCGTGGCGGTCGCCTCGGCGGCGCTGGGGACGCTCGCCGCATGGCCGGTGGCCTATGCGCTTTGGCGCAGGTCCGAGCGCGCGGCGCAGGCTGCGGGGGCGCTGATGGCGTTGCCCTTCATGCTGCCGCCCATCGTGTTCGGCGTGGGGCTCGGCTTCCTCTGGAGCTTCGGCGGCGGGCTGGGGACGATCTGGGCCGGCGTGCTGAGCCATGCCGCGCTGTTCGCAGCCCTGCCGCTCGCGACGATCTCGATCGGACTGCGCGGGATCGACCGCGCCCATCTCGACGCCGCCGCCACCATGGGCGCGACCGAGGGCGCGATCCTGCGCACCATCGTCCTGCCGCAGACCGCGCCCTACACGCTTTCGGGCTTCTTCTTCGCCATGGTGCTGAGCTTCAACGAGTTCATCGTGATGTTCTTCGTCTCGGCGTCCGGCTATGCGACCGTCACGCTGCAGATATTCAACTCGCTGCGCAACGGCTTCACGCCGACCATGGCGGTCGCCGCCGTGCTGTTCATCGTCGTCTCGGTCCTCGTCTTCGCGCTGGTCGCCCGCTTCAGCGATCTGCCGCGCATGATGGGGGCCGATCCCGCCAAAAGCTGAGGGAGCCCGCCATGCCGCGCCAGCCGACCATCGTCGGAAACCCTGTCCTGCTCGTCATCGACATCCAGGCCTCGGCCTTCATGCCGGTCAAGGCCGGCATTCCCACCATGCCGGGCTATCGCGCCGCGATGGAGCGCGCCTGCGCCCTGATCGCGGAGTGTCGCCGCCTGAACGTGCCCACGATCTATTTTCAGGAGGCGCACCGGCGCGACATGATCGACTACGGACGCGAACTCGACGGAACCGAGACGATCCACTGCATGGAGGGCGAGCCGGGCACGCCGCTCGCCGACGCGCAGACCGGGCGGCGCGAGAGCGATTATTTCATCCGCAAGCGCCGCTATTCCTGCTTCTTCGGCACCGAGCTCGAAATCCTGCTGAAAGGGCTGAAGGCGCAGACGCTGATCATGGTCGGCGGCATGACCGACGTCTGCGTGCACTACACCTTCGCCGACGCGCATCAGCACGATTATCACTGCCGCGTGGCGGTCGACGCGGTGGGCGGCACCTCGCCGGAGGCGCACGCCGCATCGCTCGCGGCGATGGAGTATCTGCAGACCGGCGCCAATCTCAGCGCGGACGAGGTCGTCGCGGCGCTGGCCGCCCGCGCCGCCCGCGCCGCGTGATCGCGCTCGCCGATCTGGAAGGGTGCTGGCGGCGGCTCTGGCTGCGCGCCCCCGGCTTGGAAGATCGGGAGACGCGCGTGTTGTGGCGGCAGGGGGCGCGGGATTTCGTCGATCTGCGCATCCCCGCCGATCTGCCGGATATGGGCGGCGCGGCCTCGCTCGCCGAACTCGACGCGGCGGCGCTGTCGGCTCTGGCGCGCTGCGAGGGCTTCGCGGGGACGACGGAAGTCGAGGACGGCGTCTGCGTCTGGACGCGGGAGATCAACTTCCGCGGTCCGCAGACAGGCCCCGATGTCGGCGCGCTGGAGATGGCGGCGGAGGGGCTCATCGAGACCGGCGTGCATGCCGACTACTCCGAGCTGTGGACGCTGGCGGAGGCCGGCCCGGTCGAAACCCGCACGCTGCGCGACGCGGCGGGGCGGCTGCTCGTGCTCGCAGCCGGTCCCGAGGGGTTCTCGCTGGGGCGCGCGGACCCAGCCGCCGCTTCCGGCACGGCCCTCGCCGACGCGCTCGCGGCGGCGCTCGCCGCGAACGACCGGCCGGCGCTGCGCGCGCTGTTTGCGCAGGAGTTCTGCTGCGGCGCGTTCGACGGCGACGTCGCCCGCATCGACGCCTCGACCGATCCGACGCGCATCGGCGTCGCGGCCTTCCTGCGCGGCGATCTCGGCCGCGCGGCGCCGCGTCTCGTCGAGAAGGGCTTCGACGGCGCGGAGCGCGCGACGCTCTGGTTCTGACTTCTGCCCCCGCGCTGCGTCGGCATGCCGCAAAGCCTGCGGCCTGCGTCCGGCGCCCCCTCCGCGATATGCTGCGCGCTGATCAGTCGAGGAGCACCCCATGACCTATCGCGCGCCGTTGGAGGAGATCTCCCTCACGCTGACCCACATGGTCGGCGCAGACGCGCTGGCGGGGACCGAGCTCTTCGCCGAGGCGACCGTCGAGACCCGCGACGCGATCCTGACCGAGGCGGCGAAGCTGGCCGAGGAGGTTCTCGCGCCCCTCAACCGCGTTGGCGACCTCGACCCCTGCCGGATCGAGAACGGCGTGGTGCGCCTGCCGAAGGGGTTCGTCGAGGGCTTCGCCGCGATCCGCGACGGCGGCTGGATGGGGCTGACCGCCGAGCCGCGCTGGGGCGGCATGGGGCTGCCGCACGCCTTCTTCACCGCCTTCAACGAGATGACGTCGAGCGCCTGCCTCGCCCTCGCGCTCGGGCCGCTCTTGACCATCGGCAAGATCGAGGCGCTGCAGGAGCACGCGCCGGACTGGGTGCGCGACCTCTACATCCCAAAGCTCGCGAGCGGGGAGTGGACCGGGGTGATGGACCTCACGGAGCCCGGCGCGGGCAGCGACGTCGGCGCGCTGCGGTTGCGCGCCGAACCGGCCGGGGACGGAACTTACCGGCTGCACGGGCAGAAGATCTTCATCACCTGGGGCGACCACGACGCGGCGGAGAACGTCTGCCACCTCGTGCTCGGGCGGATCGCCGGGGCGCCGGACGGGGTGCGCGGCGTGTCGATGTTCCTCTGCCCGAAATTCATCCCCGAGGCCGACGGGACGCTGGGGCCGCGCAACGCGATGCGCGCCATCGGGCTCGAACACAAGATGGGCCTGCACGGCTCGCCGACCTGCGTGATGGAGTTCGACGGCGCCGCCGCCTGGCTGATCGGCGGCGAGAATCGCGGACTTATGGCGATGTTCTCGATGATGAACGCGGCGCGGCTTGGCGTCGGCGTTCAGGGCGTCGGCGTCGCAGAGGCCGCTTTGCAGGCGGCGGAAGCCTATGCGCAGGCGCGCCGGCAGGGCCGCACCCCGGTCGGCGACGGCCACGGCCCGATCGCCGACCACGCCGACGTGCGGCGCATGCTGACGACGATGCGCGCCCGCACCATGGCGGCGCGCGCGATCTGCTTCGCCTGCGCGACCGCGCTCGATTTCGCCCGCGCGGCCCCTGAGGCCGAGCGCGCCGGCTGGGCCGCGCGCGCGGGCCTGCTGACGCCCATCGCAAAGGCGTTCGGGACGGATGTCGGCTGCGAAGTCGCCTCGCTCGGCATCCAGGTGCATGGCGGGATGGGCTATGTCGAGGAGACGGGCGTCGCGCAGTTCTACCGCGACGTGCGCGTGACCCCGATCTACGAAGGCGCCAACGGCGTGCAGGCGATGGATCTGGTCGGGCGAAAGCTGGCCCAGCACGGCGCGGCCCCGCATGCGATGCTCGACGAGATCGCGGCGTTCGCCGCGCAGGCGCGCAGCGGCGCGGGCGCCGAGCTCGCCGCCCGGCTCGACGCGGCGCGCGCGCAGGTGCTGGCGGCGACCGACTGGATGATCGCCGCCAAGGGCAACGACCGCCACGCCGGCGCGACGCCGTTCCTGCGCGCCTGGGCGCTGCTGCTGGGCGGCTACTTCCTGTTCAAGGGGGCGGAGGCGGCGCCGAAGCTCATGCCGCTGGCGTCCTTCTTCATCCGGCAGGAGCTGCCTCAGGCCGCGGCGCATCTCGCGGCCGCGACCGAAGGAGCCGGGGCGCTCTATCCCGAGATCGAGACCGAAGACGCCGCCGACAGCGCCGCCGCCTGAGCGTGTCGCCCCGCGACCTGCCGGGCCTGCGGACGCCCTTCGAGCCGCCCGCGCCCGGCGGCGCATCCGCCGTCGCCGAGGGCGTTCTGTGGCTGCGTCTGCCGCTGCCGATGAGGCTCGATCACGTCAACTGCTACGCGCTTGACGACGGCGACGGCTGGACGCTGGTGGATACAGGGCTGAACTGGCGCGGCTGCCGCGCGGGGTGGGAGGCGCTGCTCGCCGGACCGCTCGCGGGCCGGCCCGTGCGGCGGCTCATCGTCACCCATCACCACCCCGACCATATGGGGCTGGCCGGCTGGCTGATCGCGCGCGGCGCAGAGCTCTGGACCACCCGCACGGCGTGGCTCTATGCGCGGATGCTGCAGCTCGACCATCAGGAGCGCCCGAGCCCCGAGGCCGTCGCCTTCCGCCGCCGCGCCGGCCTCGACGCCGAACGCCTGCGCGCCTACGCCGAGGCCGAGCCCTTCAATTTCTCGCGCACCGTCGCCCGCCTGCCCGAGGGCTTTCGCCGCATCGCCGAGGGCGATGCGGTCGAGGCGGGCGGGCGGCGCTGGCGGGTCGTCTGCGGCGGCGGCCACGCGCCCGAACATGCGACGCTCTGGAGCGAGGACGGCGAACTGGCGCTGACCGGCGACCAGATCCTGCCGCGCATCTCCTCGCATATCGGGGTCTATCCCTCCGAACCCGAGGCCGATCCGTTGTCGGACTGGCTGGACAGCTGCCGCCGCCTGAGCGGGCTGGCCGACGACGCCCGCCTCGCGCTGCCCGGCCACAACGCGCCCTTCACCGGCCTGCCGCTGCGGCTGCGCCAGTTGATCGAGAACCACGAGGGCGCCCTGGAGCGGCTGCGCGCCCATATCGCGCAGGCCCCGCGCAGCGCCGCCGACTGCCTCGGCGCGCTGTTCCGCCGCGAGATCGGCGAGGCGGAGTACGGATTGGCGCTGACCGAAGCGGTGGCGCATCTCAACCATCTGCGCGCCCGCGGCGAGGCCGTCGCGGCGGTCGACGCGTTCGGGGCGCTGCGCTTCTCGCCGGCGACCTGACCGCGCCGGCCGCCGGCGACGGGAGTTCCGACCGCTTCGCGCCGCATCCGGGGTTTTCGCGTCGGTCCCGGCGGGACGGGTCCTTGACAAGGCGGCGGCGACAGGGCCATTACGCGCGTCGCATCGGTTGGAGGTGAGGCGGGCTCTTGGCGCTCCGTCCTCGGAGGTGACGAGAATGAAAATCCGCAACTCGCTCAAGTCGCTCAAGGAGCGTCACAAGGACTGCCGGATCGTGCGCCGCAAGGGCCGCGTCTATGTGATCAACAAGACGCAGCGGCGGTTCAAGGCGCGTCAGGGCTGACCGCCGAGATTCGTTCGTCCTGACCAACCCAAGAGCCCACCCTCGCGGGTGGGCTAGAGCGCAGATCGACCTCGACGGAGCAGGTCCCTAGTCGGGGACCTTTGTTTCTAAAGGAAGAATCCTGGTTCACCGATCCCCTCAGGTCGGCTAGCGCTCTGGCCCGGCGCAGTCCGAGGTCGCCTCAGTTGGCGGAGAGCAGCGCGCCGAGGCGCTCGGCGAAGTCGGGATCCTGATTGGCCGCAACGACGATCTCGTTGTATTCTTCGACCGTGATTCCGGGCGCCTTTTCGATTGCGTCGACCATCATCGCGTTCGCCTCGGCCATGATTTCCTGCTGACGCGCGGGATCGTCGATCGCATCGATGCGCTCCGCTGCGGCCTGCCGGATCGTGGTCAGCTCGTTCGCCGCAAGGGCGAACGCCTCCAGCTTGGTTTCGGAGAACTGCTCCTGCGCGAGAGCTCCGAAAGCGACGAGCGTTGCGAGAGCGGCTGCGAGAATCGGGGTTTTCCGGGTCATGACGTCTCCTTGCTGCGCGCGCGGACCGATCCGCGCGCAAGACTGACCTAGGCGCCCCTCCGTTCGTTTGAACCCGCCGCGCTCTGACGATCCCGTGAGCGCGAGTCACCCATAGTCGCGCCGGTCGTCGATCACCTTGCCGTCGTTCGGCAGCGCTCCGGGCGCCGTCAGCTTCACCGCGCCCTTCAGCTTGAGGACGTCGCGCAGAGAGCCCTCCAGCGCCGCGACGAAGGCGTCCGAACAGGTCGCCGTCTCGAAGGCGACCTCGAAGGCGTCCTGATCGCCGTCGCGCGTCACGGTCAGCCGGGCGCGCGTCGCCTCGGGGTGGCGCGCGAGGATTTGCGCGACCTGCTCGGGGCGCACGAACATGCCCTTGATCTTGGTGGTCTGGTCGGCCCGGCCCATCCAGCCCTTGAGCCGCATCCCCGTCCGCCCGCAGGGGCTGAGGCCGGGCAGGACCGCCGAGAGATCGCCGGTCGCAAAGCGGATCAGCGGATAGTCGGGGTTCAGGGCGGTGACGACGACCTCGCCGACCTCGCCGTCGGGAACCGGGTCGCCCGTGCCGGGCCGCACGATCTCCACGATCACGCCCTCGTCGACGATCATCCCCTGATCGGCGGCGCTCTCATAGGCGATGAGGCCCAGATCGGCGGTCGCGTAGCATTGCAGCACGGCGACCCCGCGCGCCGCGTAGCCCGCCCGAAGCGCCGGGAACAGCGCGCCGCCCGAGACCAGCGCCGCGCGGATCGAGCCGAGGTCGCGGGCGAGTTCGTCGGCCTTGTCGAGGATCGCTTTCAGGAAGTCGGGCGTGCCCGTCCAGAAAGCGGGCCGCAGATGCGCCGCCGCCTCGACCTGCGCCTCGGTCGCGCCGACGCCGCCGGGAAAGATGCGCGCGCCGACCGCGCGCGCGCCGCTCTCGAGCATCATCCCCGCCGGGGTGAGGTGATAGGAGAAGCAGTTGTGCATCAGCATGCCGCGGCGCAGCCCCGCCGCGTGCAGCGCGCGCCCGATGCGCCACCAGTCATGGCCGAGGCCGCCGGGCTCGAAGATCGGCCCGGGCGACATGAAGACATGGGCGGGCTGGGAGGGGGCCGCCGCCGAAAGGCCGCCGAGGGGAGGGGAGGCCTTCTGCAAGGCGCCGAGATCGGCCTTGCGCAGGAGCGGCAGGCGCGCCAGCGCGGCGCGATCGCTCACCGCGTCCGGCTCGACGCCCCCGAGCTGCGCCGCGAGCCCCGGCGCCGCCGCGCCCGCCCGTTTCAGCCCCGCGCGCAAACAGTCGAATTGCGAGGCCTCGCGCGCCTCCGGCTCGCGCGTCTCCAGCGCGTCGAAGAATTCGGCCATGCTCGCCTCCCGGTCGTCCTCCCAGCCGCCGCGCTTGTCACGCGCGGTCGGCGGCCTGCTTGTCGCGCATCTGCCGCGCGATGGCCTGCTTCATGATCAGCGACCAGACGATCACGCCGACGGTCACGATCCCGATCAGGATCGTGCAGATCGCGTTGATCTCCGGCGTCACGCCCAGCCGCACCGACGAGAAGATCTTCATCGGCAGCGTCGTCGAGCCGGGGCCGGCGAGGAAGCTCGCGATCACCAGATCGTCGAGCGAGAGGGTGAAGCTCAGGAGCCAGCCCGAGACGATGGCGGGCATGATCAGCGGCAGGGTGATGCGGAAGAACACCGTGCCGGGCCGCGCGCCGAGGTCCATCGCCGCCTCCTCGACCGAATTGTCGAAGCCCGCGAGCCGCGCCTGCACGACGACCGCCACATAGCACATGGAAAAAGTCGCATGCGCGACGATCACCGTCACGATGCCGCGATCCACCGAGACGGCGATGAAGGTCAGCAGCAGCGACAGGCCGGTGATCACCTCCGGCATCACCAGCGGCGCCAGCACCATCCCCGAAAAGAGCGTGCGGCCGAGGAACTTCGGGATGCGCGCCAGCGCCACGCCGGCCAGCGTCCCCAAGATCGCGGCTATGGTCGAGGCGCAGACGGCGACGAGCGCCGAGACGCGCGCCGCATCCATCAGCCCCTGATTGTTCCACAGCTCGACATACCATTTGGTCGAGAAGCCGCCCCAGACCGTGACCAGCCGGCTCTCGTTGAAGGAGAACACGATCAAGATCAGGATCGGCAGATAGAGGAACGTGAAACCCGCGATCAGCGCCGCGCGGTCGGACCATCCGAACGGCGTCATCCCGCCCCCGCCTTGTTGGCCATGCGCTGGAACAGCATGATCGGCGCGACCAGCACCACCAGAAGCACCACCGCCACCGCCGAGGCCAGCGGCCAGTCGCGATTGGCGAAGAACTCGTTCCAGAGCGTGCGCCCGATCATCTGCGTCTGCGCGCCCCCCAGAAGCTCGGGGATCACGAATTCGCCCACCGAAGGGATGAAGACGAGGAAGCACCCCGCCGCCACCCCCGGCAGCGACAGCGGAAACGTCACCCGCCAGAAGGCGCGCCACGGACGACACCCGAGGTCCGCCGCCGCCTCGAGCAGCGAGCGGTCCTGCTTCTCGAGCGCCGAGTAGAGCGGCAGCACCATGAAGGGCAGGTAGGAGTAGACGATGCCGATATAGACGGCGATTTCGGTGTTGTGGATCACCAGCGGCTGGTCGATCAGCCCCATCGACTGCAGCGCGAGGTTGATCAGACCGTCGCGTTTCAGAATCCCGATCCATGCGTAGACGCGGATCAGGAAGGACGTCCAGAACGGCAGGATCACCAGCATCAGCAGCGGGCCCTGCCAGCTCTTCGGCGCGCGCGCCATCGCATGCGCCATCGGATAGCCGACGAGCAGCGTGATGAAGGTCGCCGTCAGCGCGATGCGCAGGCTGTTGAGATAGGTCGTGACGTAGAGCGGATCCTGCAGCAGGAACAGGTAGTTGCCGGTGTTGAGGTTGGCGAAGTAGCTGCGGATGCCGTCAAGCGTGTCCCAGGTCGGGCCGTAGGGCGGCTGGGCGACCATCGGCTCGGAGAAGCTGATCTTGAGCACGATCAGGAAGGGCGCGGCGAAGAACAGCAAGAGCCACAGATAGGGGAGCCCGACGACTGCGATCCGCCCCCAGTTCACCTGCCGTCCAGCCTGCATCGGCGCGCTCCGCTTGATGCGCCGATTAACGCAGCCGCAGCGCGCGCGCGCAAGAGGGGAGGTCGCCGAAAGCGGCGCGAAAGCCGCGCGCCGTCACTGCGCTTCCGCTTCCGCTTCCTCGCGCGAGCCGCGCCGCCCGTTCACCCAGTAGCCTGCGTATTCCGCGCCGCTGGCGTAGCGCATCACGCCGTAGCCGTGGCGCTGGCCCTTGCGGAACGCCCCCTCGTAGACGTCGCCATTGCCGTAGCGCGCGACGCCCTCGCCGTGGATTTCGCCTTCCGCCCAGCCGCCCTCATAGGCGAAGCCGTCGGGCAGCGACAGCGACCCCGTCCCCGCCCGCGCGCCGTCGATGAACTCGCCGTCATAGACCGCGCCGTCGGCGTAGCGCGCGACGCCCCGCCCGTGCTGGAGGCCGTCGCGCCACTGGCCGGAGTATTCGTAGCCGTCGGGATGGGTCATCGCCCCTTCGCCATGGTGCTGGCCGTCGCGGAACTCGCCCTCGTAGCGCACGCCGTTCGCATAGACCGCGACGCCGCGCCCGTGGATCTCGCCCGCCCGCCAGTCGCCCTCGTAATGGCCGCCATCGGCGTAGTCGATCCGCCCCGGCCCGTCCGGCGCGCCGTTGGCGAAGCGGCCTGCGTGCGTCGCCCCGTTGGGGTAGCGCGCGACGCCTTCGCCCTCGATCCGCCCCTCAACCCATCCGCCCTCGTAGACGTAGCCGTCGGCGGCGGTGAACTTGCCGGCGCCGTGGCGGCGGCCCTCGCGGAACTGGCCTTCGTAGAGATCGCCATTGGCGTAGCGCGCCACGCCTTCGCCGTCGCGCACGCCGTCGAGGAACTCGCCCTCATAGACGTCTCCGGTGGGATATTCGGCGCGCCCGCGCCCGGTGATCAGCCCGCCGACCCACTGGCCCTCGTATCGGAACCCGTCGGCCATGACGATCTCGCCCGCGCCCTCGCGCATGCCCTTGACGAAATCGCCGCGATAGACCGAGCCGTCGGCGTAGGTGACGACGCCCTCGCCATGCGGCGCACCCTCGGCCCAGCCGCCTTCGTAGCGATAGCCGTTGGGGCGCGTCATGACCCCCTGGCCCTGATGCGCGTTCGCGACGAAGTCGCCTTCGTAGATCACCCCGTCGGCATAGGTCGCGCGGCCCCGTCCCTCGATCACGCCGGCCTTCCATTCGCCTTCGTAGGCGCCGCCGTCGGCGTAGACGATCCGCCCCTGTCCGTGGGGGGCGCCGTCCTTGAAGTCGCCCTCATAGACCGAGCCGTTGGGGTAGCGCGCGACGCCCTTGCCCTCGATGCGGCCGTCGACCCATTCGCCGGTGTATTCGTAGCCGCCTGGCAGGCGGAACACGCCCTGGCCGTGCTGCTTGCCGTCGCGGAACTCGCCTTCGTAGACGCCGCCGGTGTCGTATTGCTTCACGGCGACCGAGGGCGTGTCCTGCGCAGTCGCGGCGAGGCCCACGATCGCGACGACCGCAAGCGCGCCGAGCAGCTTTCTGAGCGTCGCCATGTGTCGCCGGTCTCTCCCGTCTCCGCGCGGGCTCGCATGCGCGAAATTTCCTCTGTCGGGAACCTAGAAGCACGCGAAGATCAACGCAATGTTGCGCGCGACGCCGCTTCGCGCGGATTCGGCGTGACGGCGCGGCCGATTCGCGACATAGAGAACGGATGAGCGATGCGAGCCGCCCCTGCGCGATCTGCATTCGCCGCTGACCCACGGTCCGCGGCGCCTCATCCTTTCCAGACCGCTCGGGAAGATGCTATCGCCGCCGCGGCGCAACCCGCGAGCCCGGAACACATGACCACGATCCGCCTGCATGACAGCCTCCGCCGCGAGAAGCGCGATTTCGCGCCGATCGATCCGAAGAACGTGCGGATGTATGTCTGCGGTCCGACTGTCTACGACCGCGCCCATATCGGCAACGCGCGCCCGGTGGTCGTGTTCGACGTGCTGTTCCGGCTGCTGCGCCATGTCTACGGCGCCGATCACGTCACCTATGTCCGCAACATCACCGACGTCGAGGACAAGATCATCGCTCGCGCCGCCGAGCGCGGCGTGAGCATCGACGCGCTGACCGCCGAGACGGCGCGCTGGTTCGAGGAGGACATGGACGCGCTCGGCTGCCTGAAGCCCACGCATGAGCCGCGCGCCACCGGCCACATCCCGGGCATGATCGCGATGATCGAAGTGCTGATCGCGCAGGGCTGCGCCTATGAGGCCGAGGGCCATGTGCTGTTCGAGGTGGCGAAATATCCCGCCTACGGCGCGCTTTCAGGGCGCTCGACCGACGACATGATCGCGGGCGCCCGCGTCGAAGTGGCCCCCTACAAGCGCGACCCGATGGATTTCGTGCTGTGGAAGCCCTCCACGCCGGACCAACCAGGCTGGGACAGCCCGTGGGGCAGGGGGCGCCCCGGCTGGCACATCGAGTGCAGCGCGATGGCCAAGGCCCTGCTCGGGCCGGAATTCGACATCCACGCGGGCGGCGCCGACCTGATGTTTCCGCACCACGAGAACGAGATCGCGCAAAGCTGCTGCGCCGATCCGGGGACGGGCTTCGCGCGCTACTGGCTGCACAACGGGATGGTCCGCGTCGAGGGCAGGAAGATGTCGAAGTCGCTCGGCAACTTCCTGACGATGGAGGATTTGCGCGCGCAGGCGCCGGGCGAGGTGCTTCGGCTGGCGCTGCTCTCGACGCATTATCGCGCGCCGCTCGACTGGACGGAAAAGCTGCTGGAGGACAGCCGCCGGACGCTGGCCAAGTGGCGCAAGTTGGTCGCCGGTGTCGAGGCTTCGGGCGCGGCGTCGGACGCAGTGACGGCCGCGCTCGCCGACGACCTAAACACGCCCGGCGCCCTGACCGAGTTGCACGCGCTGGCTGCCGCGGGCGAGGCGGCGGCGCTCAAGGCGTCGGCGCAGGCGCTGGGGCTTCTGACGGACGCCCTTGGCGACTGGGCGATCGCCCCGCAGGCCGACGCCGGGACCGCCGCGCGCATAGACGCCCTGCTCGCCGCTCGCGCAGAGGCGCGACAGTCGAAGGATTTCGCACGGGCCGACGCGATCCGCGCAGCGCTCGACGGCGCGGGCGTGGTCGTGATGGACCGGCCCGGCGCCGCCACCGAATGGGAGCTTTCTCCCGGTTTCGACGCGGCGAAGCTGGCGCAGGCCGACGCATGACCCGCGAGCGCCTCACCCTCTACGACACCACGCTGCGCGACGGGCAGCAGACGCAGGGCGTGGACTTCTCCGCCGAGGACAAGCGGCGGATCGCCCGCGCGCTCGACCGGCTCGGGATCGACTATGTCGAGGGCGGCTGGCCCGGCGCCAACCCAACCGACAGCGAGTTCTTCCGCGAGCCGCCGACCCTCGCCACCGCCCGCCTCGCCGCCTTCGGCATGACCAAGCGCGCGGGCCGCTCCGCCGAGAACGACGAAGTGCTCGCCGAAGTGGTCAATGCGGGGACGCCGGTGGTCTGCCTCGTCGGCAAGACGCATGATTTCCATGTCGAGACGGCGCTGGGCGTGACGCTCGACGAGAATCGCGAGAACATCCGCGAGTCGGTGCGCCGGATCGTCGAACTGGGGCGCGAGGCGATCTTCGACGCAGAGCACTTCTTCGACGGCTGGAAGGCCAATCCCGACTACGCGCTCGCCTGCGCGGTGGACGCCTACGAGGCCGGGGCCCGCTGGGTGGTGCTCTGCGACACCAATGGCGGAACCATGCCGGCGGAGATCGGGCGGATCACCGCGGAAGTCTGCGCCCGCATCCCCGGAAGCCATGTCGGAATCCACACCCACAATGACACCGAACAGGCGGTGGCGGGGTCGCTTGCGGCGGTCGAGGCCGGGGCGCGGCAGGTGCAGGGCACGCTGAACGGGCTCGGCGAGCGCTGCGGCAACGCCAATCTCGTCTCGCTGATCCCGACGCTGCTGCTCAAGGAGCCCTTCGCCAGCCGCTTCGCGACCGGCGTGCGCCCGGAGGCGCTGGAGAGCCTGACCACCGTCAGCCGCAAGCTCGACGAAATCCTCAATCGCCAGCCCGACCGTCACGCGCCTTACGTCGGCGCGGCGGCCTTCGCGCACAAGGCGGGGCTGCACGCCTCGGCCATCGCCAAGGACCCGACCACCTACGAGCATGTTCCGCCCGAGACGGTCGGCAACGCCCGCGTGATCCCGATGAGCAATCAGGCGGGGCGCTCGAACCTCGTGAAGCGGCTGGCGGAGGCGGGGATCGCGGTTGACGCGCGCGACGACCGCCTCGGGCCGCTGCTCGCGGCGGTGAAGGAGCGCGAGGATCAGGGCTTCGCCTATGACAGCGCGGCGGCGAGTTTCGAATTGCTCGCGCGCGACCATCTCGGACTGCGCCCGCGCTATTTCACCGTCGAGCGGTTCCGGGTGACTGTCGAGCGGCGCTTCAACGCGCGCGGCGAGAAGGTGACGGTGTCGGAGGCCGTCGTTGTGGTGAATGTGGACGGGCATCGCGCGATCTCGGCGTCGGAATCGCTCGACCCGCTCACCGGCGCCGATCAGGGTCCGGTCAACGCGCTGGCCCGCGCGCTGCGGCGCGACCTCGGCAAGTATCAGGACTACATCGACGATTTCCGGCTGACCGACTTCAAGGTGCGGATCCTGACCGGCGGCACCGAAGCCGTGACGCGCGTGCTGATCGAGAGCGGCGACGCGACCGGCGCGCGTTGGTCGACCGTCGGCGTCTCGGCCAACATCGTCGACGCCTCGGCGCAGGCGCTGCTGGATGCGATCGAGTGGAAGCTGATCCGCGACGGCGCGCCGGTCGCTCAAGCCGCCGCCGAGTGAGCGCGCCGGCGCTCGACCCGGTCGCCGATCTGGTGCGCCGCGGCGACCCGGATCGGTTCCTGTCGGCGATGACGGCCCCGGAGCCGGGGCGGTCGCGGCTGATGGCGCTCTACGCCTTCAACCTCGAACTCGCCCGCGCGCCTTTCGCCGTCTCCGAGCCGATGCTGGCGCGCATCCGCCTGCAATGGTGGCGCGAGGCGCTGGAGGAGGGCAGGGCGGGCCGCCCCCGCCGCCACGAAGTCGCCGAACCGCTCGCCGCCGCAATCGCAGAGGCAGGCGCGCCACAGGAGCCCTTCGAGCGGCTGATCTCGGCATGGGAGCGGGCGGTGGACGCGCCGCCCGAGGGCGCGGCGCTGGCGGGCTGGCTGCGCGACACCGGCGCGCCGGTTCTCTCGCTGGCGGCGCGCATGCTCGCGCCAGAGGGCGCCGATGCGCTCGCGGAACCCGCCGGTTTCGCCTTCGCCGCCGCCGCATGGGCTCGCGCCGCGCCGGCGCTGGGCGCGCGGGGGTGGTCGGTTCCGCCTGCGAAGGACGCTCAGGCCCTCGCGCGCGCGGCGCTGGCCGAACTCGCGCAGGCCCGCTCCGGGCGCGGCGCGGCGCCGAAGGCCGCAACGCCGGCCTTCGCGGCGGGCTGGTTGGCGGCCCCGACGCTGCGCGCCGCGTCGCGCCCCGATTTCGACCCGATGCGCGGCCCGCCCGAGCCGTCGCCCTTCCGCCGCCGCGCCGGATTGCTCTGGGTTGCGGCGACGGGCGGATGGTGAGGCGTCAGGCCTGCGCGGGCTCCGCGCTTTCGGCGACGCGGCGGCGCTCCAGTTCCTGCCGGTAGATCGCCGCGAAGTCGATCAGGTCGAGCATCAGCGGCGGGTAGCCGCCGTCGCGGGTCACATCGGCGAGGATGCGGCGCGCGAAGGGGAACAGGATGCGCGGGCATTCGATCAGCAGGAACGGGCGCAGATGCGTCTCCGGCACGCCGGTGACCGTGAAGACGCCGGCGTAGTCGAGTTCGACCACGAAGGCCGTCGCCTCGCCATGCGTCGCCTTCGCGGTAAGCTTCAGCATCACCTCGTAGCGGTTCTCGCCGCGCGGGCTGGCGTCGAGATTGACCGCGACCTTGATGTCGGGGCGGCCCTGCTGGGCGGTCTCCGGCTTCATCGCGGCGACGTTCTCGAAGGACAGGTCGCGGGCGTATTGCGCGACGAGGCTGACCTGCGGGTTGAGCTGCTGCGGCTCCTGAGGCGCTGCGCCGTTCGAATCGGTGTCGGTCATCGAAAACTCCGTGTGGCTGACGCGGAAGGGTCCGCGCGCTGGCGCGGGGCTAGCATGGGCCGCCGCCTCTAGCAAACCTCGATCCGGCTCCGATGGCGCGAGGCGAGGGCGCCTGTTCAGTCGGGGTCGCGACGCGGCGGCGTCTCGGTGACGTCGCGATATTCGGTCTCGATCACCCCGTCCTCGACTGGCCCCGCCCGCCCGCCGCCGCGATGAAACCCGCCGTCCGCCCCGGTCCATGTCGTCCGCACGACGCGCGCGGCCATTCGCGGCCGCGCCCAGTCGATAAGCCTCTCGCGGATCGGGGCGTTGAGCAGGGCGAAGCCGACGCCGTCGGTGAAGAAGCCCGGCGTCAGCAGCAGCGCGCCGGCGAACAGGATCAGCGCGCCCTGCGCGAGCTGGTCGGAGGGGTCCTCGCCGCGCGCCATCGCGGCCTGAAGCCGCTGCACGGTGGCGAGGCCCTGCCGGCGCAGCATGCTCGCGCCGATCGCGGCGGTCAGGATCACCACCAGAATCGTCGGCCACAGCCCGATCAGACCGCCGATCTGGATGAACAGGACGATCTCGATCAGCGGCACGGCGATCAGCGCGGCGAGCAACCACATGCGCGGTCTCCGGAAATGGCCCGCAGCGATGGACAGCGGGCGTTGCGCGCCATACATAAGGCCCAACGTCGCCACGCGCCAACCGCCGATGGGTCGGGGCGGCGAATGGCGCGGGCGCGCCGAACGCAGGCAGGGATCGCGGTTCATGACGAGCGGCATCATCGAGACGATCATCCTCGCGGCGATCGCGTTGTTTCTAGTATTCAAGCTGCGCGGCGTGCTGGGAACCAAGACGGGCCTCGAAGAGCAGCAGGGCGCGCGCGTCCGCGCACCGGCGCCCTCGCGCAGCGCGCCCGCAGGGCCCGTGCCGGTGGCCGAGGCGAACGAGATCGATCCCGACAGCGCGACCGTCGCCGAAGGCGACCGCGAGATCGGCGAGGCGCTGAGCGCGATGCGCCGGGCCGAACCTTCCTTCCTTCCCAGCGAGTTCATGGGCGGCGCGCGCGGCGCCTTCGAGATGATCCTGATGGCGTTCGAACAGGGCGATCTGGACACGTTGCGCCAGTTCCTCGCGCCCGAGGTCTTCGCCGGCTTCGAGGCCGCGATCGCCGAACGTCGCGAGAACGGCTACACCGTCGACGCGCGCTTCATCGGGGTGCGCGAGGCGCAGGTCGTCGCCGCGCGCTACGACGCCGCAACGCGCGAGGCCGAAATCGCCGTGCGCTTCACGGCCGAGATGATCACCGTGGTCCGCGACGCCGACCTCCAGATCGTCGAGGGCGACCCCAACGAGATCCGTCGCGAGAGCGACGTCTGGACCTTTGGCCGCCGCATGGGCGCTTCCGACCCGAACTGGCGGCTGGTCGCCACCGGCGGTTGAGTGGGCGATGGCGGGAGCTCGGCGCCTTCCCGGACGCCGGGCGCGGCGCTCCGCCGACGATCTGAGCGCCGAGGACCGCGCGCTCTGGGAACAGGTCGCCGCCTCAGCGCGCCCGCTCGTCGCAAGGCCGCTCCGCGCGGCCCATCCGGCGCCTGACGCGCCTCGGGCCCATCCGACGCCGCATCCGCCTCCGCATCCCGCGCCGACGCCCCGCATCGTGAAGCCGGCGGGCCGTCCGGCGCCGCCGGTCGCCTGGCGCGTCGGCCCCGAGAGCGACCGCCCCCTCCCGGCGCGTCCGGGGACGCCCGGGCTCGACCGCAACACCGCGCGGCGCCTGGGGCAGGGGCGGCGGGCGCCCGAGGCGCGGCTCGATCTACACGGCATGACCTCCGACGCGGCGCACGGCGCGCTCACGCGGTTCGTCATGGAGTCCGCGGCGCTTGGGCGGCGCTGCGTGCTGGTGGTGACCGGCAAGGGGCGCTGTCCGCAGAGCGGCGGGCGCGGCGAGGGCGTGTTGCGGCGCGACGCGCCGCGCTGGCTGGGCGTCGCGCCGCTCGCGGCCGAAGTGGTCGGGGTGTTCGAGGCGCATGCCCGCCATGGCGGCGGCGGGGCGCTCTACGTCTATCTGCGCCGCCGGCGCTGAGGGTCCGCCGCGCCGGGCGATTCCCGGCGCGCCCATGGCGGCGGAGGCCTTGCGCCGACCGGGGCTCTCAGCGCTCCTTCAGCGCGCCGAGCAGCGCGACGATGACGAGGCCGCCGATCAGCCCGCCGACGATCCCGCCCGCCAGCCCCGGAAAGCCGAGATTGAAGGCCAGCGCCCCCCCCGCGACGCCGCCGCCGAGGCCGAGCCCGGCGTCGCCGCCCGCTCCGAACGTCGGTCGGACGAAGCGGCTGAACAGCCAGCCTGCGAGCGCGCCGCAGATCATCCACGCCAGATAGGTCATCGCGTCTCTCCCTCGTCGTCGCATCCGAGCATAGAGCCCTTCGGCGCGGAAAACCCGCGCAGAAGCGTCTCGCGATCCATGACGGCGCGGCCCGGGCGCTGGGCGGTCTGGATGCGCAGCGCGCCGCGCCCGCAGGCGATCAGCAGCGCGTCGTCGAGCGCTTCGCCGGGGCGGCCCGCCCCAGCCTCCGGCGTCGCAAGCAGCACCTTGAGGCGCTCGCCGTTCAGCGAGGTCCAGGCGCCGGGGGCGGGCGAGAGCCCGCGGATCTGGCGGTCGAGCGCCTCCGCGTCGCGCGTCCAGTCGATGCGGGCTTCGTCCTTGTCGATCTTGGTGGCGTAGAGCGCGCCTTCCTCCGGCTGCGCTCGCGGCGTCAACCGGTCCGCCGCGAAGCCCTCCAGCGCCTCCAGCATCAGCTCTCCACCCATCTGCGCCAGCCGCGCGGTCAGCGCGCCCGCCGTCTCGCGCGGCCCGATGGACGTGCGGAGATCCAAGAGCACCGGCCCGGTGTCGAGGCCGCGCTCCATGACCATCGCGCAAAGGCCCGTCTCGGCGTCGCCGGCCATGATCGCGCGCTGGATCGGCGCGGCGCCCCGCCAGCGCGGCAAGAGCGAGCCGTGCAGGTTGAGGCAGCCGAGGCGGGGCGCGCGCAGGATCGGCTCGGGCAGGATCAGCCCGTAGGCCACCACCACCGCCGCATCGAGGTCGAGGGCGGCGAAGGCGTCGCGGTCGGCGGGGTCGCGGAAGTTCAGCGGGCTGCGCACCGGCAGGCCCAGCGCCTCGGCGCGCGCCTGCACGGGGGAGGGGCGGGGCTTCTTGCCCCGCCCCGCCGGGCGCGGCGGCTGGGTGTAGACGGCGGCGATCTCATGGCTCTCCGCGAGCGCGTCGAGCGTCGGGACCGCGAAGTCCGGCGTGCCCATGAAGGCGAGGCGCATCGGCTCAGACCGTGGCGGCGGCTGCGGTCTTGGCGCGCTCGCGCTTGAGCTTCTTCATCTTGGCGGTGATCAGCATCCGCCGCGCCGCGCCGAGATAATCGATGAAGAGCTTGCCGTTGAGATGGTCGATCTCGTGCTGGACGCAGGTCGCCCAGAGGCCGCCGAAATCGCGCTCCTCGATCTGGCCTTCCGGGCTCAGCCAGCGCACGCGCACTTCGGCGGGCCGGGTGACGAAGCCGAAGATGTCGGGCAGCGAGAGGCACCCCTCCTCGTGCTCGTTCAGCGCGTCGGAGGCGGCGACGATCTCGGGGTTGAGCATGGCGATGGGCTGGCGCGTCGTCTCCTTTTCCGCGCAGTCCATCACGATGGCGCGCGCGTCCACGCCGATCTGCGGGGCGGCGAGGCCGATGCCGGGCGCGTCGTACATCGTCGCGAGCATCTCCGACAGCAGCGCGCGGGTCGCGTCGGTCACATCGGCGACGGGCGCGCAGCGGCGCTTCAGGCGCGGATCGGGGTGCAGCAGGATCGGGCGGCGGCTCATGACGACGAGGTAGAGAGGGGCGGGCCGGGGGTCAATCCCTCCCGCCCTTCCCCCGCCTTGCCGCGCGCCGCCCCGGGGGCTAGGGAACCAGCGTCCACAGCAGGGAACGGAGCGCCATGGCATTCGACTTCGACGCGGCGGTGGAGCGGCGCGGCACGCACTCCAAGAAGTGGGACCAGATCGCGGCCGCGACTGGCGTGGCCGCCGCTGACGGCATCCCGATGTGGATCGCCGACATGGACTTCCCCGCGCCGCCGCCAGTCCGTGCGAGCCTCGCCGCCGCCGTCGCGCACGGGGTCTTCGGCTATTTCGGCGAACCGGCCTCATGGCGCGACGCGGTCGCGGGGTGGGCCTTGCGCAGGCATGGCTGGGAGATCGATACGCGGTGGATCACCCCCTCGGGCGGCGTTTGCGGCGCGATGGGGATAGCGATCCGGGCGTTCAGCGAACCGGGCGAGGGCGTGGCGCTGTTCCCGCCGCTCTACACGGGCTTCTCCGGCATGGTGCGCGCCACGGGGCGGCGGATCGTCGAGGCGCCATTGGCTCAGATGCAGGGCCGCTTCGCGATGGATCTCGAGGCGCTGGCGCGAGACCTGCCCGAGGACGTCCGAATCGTGATGCTCTGCAACCCGCACAATCCCGGCGGAACGGTCTGGACCCCGGCGGAAATCCGCGCCCTCGCGGAGTTCTGCGCCGAGCGCGGGCTGGTGCTCGTTTCCGACGAAGTGTGGCGCGACCTCGTCTATCCGGAGGCGCGTTTCACGCCGGCGGCTCTGGCTGCGCCGGATTGCGCCGACAGGATCGTGACGCTGAGCGCGCCGTCGAAGACCTTCAACACCGCCGGGCTGCGCTGCGCCGAAGTCGTCATCTCCGACGAGGAGTTGCGCCGACGCTATCGCCGCGAGGCGCATGGCTCGGAGGCGACGGCGGTCAACAGCCTCGGCTTCATCGCCGCGGAGGCGGCTTACGCTGGCGGAGCGTCCTGGCTCGACGCGCTTCTGCCCTATCTCGCCGCCAATCGCGACCGCTTCGCGGCGGGCGTGGCCGAGGCGATCCCCGGAGCGCGCCCGATGGCGCTGCAATCGACCTATCTCGCCTGGGTGGATTTCGCCGGAACGGGGCTGGCGCAGGACGAGGCGATGCGCCGCCTGCGCGACGTGGCGCGGATCGGCGTGAACGAGGGGCCGAGCTTCGGTCCCGGCGGAGAGCGTTGCGCGCGCTTCAATTTCGCCTGCCCGCGCGCGACCCTCGACGCCGCGCTCGATCGTCTCGCCGCCGCCTTCGCCGATCTGCGGGGCTGAGCCCGATCAGGCGGCGCGGGCGAAGGAGAGGGGGTCGGATCGGCGCAGCGAGGCCTTCCAGAGCAGTGCTGCGGTCAACTCATCCGGGGGGCCGCCCATGCAGAATACAAAGGCTTCGATCCGCTCGATCTCGTCGTCGGTCAGATCGCCCAGCCGCATCTCCTGCGGCGCATCCTTCGCCATCGTCCCACTCCACTGACGGCGCGCACCATGCGGCGCCGGACGCGGAAGGAACGCCTGAAAGCTCGATTTCATCCCGCGTCTGCACTCATCTTGATGGAACAAGATTCCAAGATCACGTTAAAATTCGAAATTAACTTATCCAGAGCCTATTTTGTGCGCTTTCGGCGACACCAGCGGCAACCACAGGTTGCAGCGCCCGAAAAATCGTCACGCTGACAGCGAGACTCCCCCCTGGCGCGTTGTGAAATGCGGCGAATCGCCCCGCCTCAGATCGCGGTCCAGACGGCCCCGCCCTTCGCCGAGCGGACGCAGGCGGTGACGAAGCGCACGCCGCGCACGCCGTCCTCGATTCCGGGGAACGACACCTCCGGCGGGACCGGCGCGCCGGCGCGCCGGGCGCGAATGGCGGCGGCGGCTTCGGCGTAGATGTTGGCGAAGCCCTCCAGATAGCCCTCCGGATGGCCCGAGGGCGTGCGCGTCATCCGCGCGGCCTCCGGGCCCGCGCCATGCCCGCCGCGCGTGATCAGCCGCGGCGGCTCGCCGAGCGGGCTCCAGCGCAGATGGTTGGGCTGCTCCTGGCTCCATTCCAGCCCGCCCGCCTCGCCATAGACGCGCAGCCTGAGCGCGTTCTCGTTGCCCGGCGCGACCTGGCTCGCCCAGAGCATCCCCTTCGCGCCCCCCTCGAAGCGCAGCAGCACATGGGCGTTGTCGTCCACCCGCCGCCCCTCCACGAAGGCGTCGAGATCGGCGCAGAGGCGTTCGGCGCGCAAGCCGGTCGCGAACTCCGCAAGCTGGAAGGCGTGGGTGCCGATGTCGCCAGTGGCGCCCCCCGCCCCCGCCTGCGCGGGGTCGGTGCGCCACGCGGCCTGCTTCTGGCCGGTGTCCTCCAGCCGCGTGCTGAGCCAGTCCTGCGGGTACTCGACCTGGACGACGCGGATGCGCCCCAGCGCGCCGGATGCGACCATCGCGCGGGCCTGCCGGATCATCGGATAGCCGGAGTAGTTGTGCGTCAGCACGAACAGCGCATCGGAGGCCGCCGCCGCGCGGGCGAGCTTGTCGGCCTCCGGCAGGGTGGCGGTCAGCGGCTTGTCGCAGATGACGTGGACGCCGCGTTTCAGGAAGGCCCGGGCGATGGGGGCGTGCATGTGGTTGGGGGTGACGATGGCGACCGCTTCGACCCCGTCTTTCAGCCGCGCCTCGCGCTTGGCCATCTCCTCGAAGGCGCCGTAGACGCGGGACGGGTCGAGCCCGAGATCGGCGCCGGAAAGGCGGGACGTTTCGGGATCGGCGGAGAATGCGCCGGCGACCAGCGTGAAATGCCCGTCGAGCCGCGCGGCGATCCGGTGAACGGCGCCGATGAAGGCGCCGCGCCCGCCGCCCACCATGCCGAAGCGGATCGGGGCGGCGACGGCGTCAGGGCTGGCGGCGACCATGATCTGCTCCTTGATGCGGGGCGGCCCTGCGCCATGTCCCCCGCATCAACCAGTGGGGAGAGAGGGCGATGAGCCTCTTGCTGACGGCGATTGCAGTGAAGAAGGCGCGCAAGGCGGCGTTTTTCGCCGGCGCGGCGGTGGGGATCGCGAAATTCGCGACGCTGACGGCGCTGCCGGTGGCGTTCGCCATCGGCGCGGGCGCCGCGTCGCGGCGGATGTGCGACGCGCGCAAGGCGCCGGTCGAAAGCGCCTGAGCGCGGACTCGCGCCCGCCTTGCGCGCGCGCTAGACTTCCGCGCCTGAGCGACGGAGGATGCGATGGGCGGAACGCAAGGCGAGCGCGGCGCGCTGAGGGCGCTCGCCGTGGACGCGGCCAAGGGCGCTGGCGTCGTCGCGGCGGGCGCTGCGGCGGATGCGGCGCGTCTGGCGGTGAAGAAAGCGGCGGTCGCCAAGGGATCGGCGCTCGCGGCCAAAGGCGGAGCGCTCGCTGCGGCGAAGGTCTCCGGGCTCGCCGCTGTCGCAGCAGCGCCTGCGATGGCTGCCGTGCTTCCCATCGCCGGCGCTGTCGCCGCCGGGTGGCTGGCGCGGCGAATGCTGCGCCGGCTCTGACTCACCGGTCGAGCCCGAGGATGCGCCGGTTGGCGGCCTCATCGGCGCCCGCGCCCGCGAAATCGTCGAACGCCTTGTCGGTGACGCGGATGATGCAGTCGCGCACATAGGCCGCGCCCTCGCGCGCGCCGTCCTCGGGGTGCTTGAGGCAGCACTCCCACTCCACCACCGCCCAGCCGTCGAAATCGTTGGCGGCGAGCTTGGCGAAGATCGACCCGAAATCCACCTGCCCGTCGCCGACCGAGCGGAACCGCCCCGCGCGGTTCACCCACGACTGATAGCCGCCATAGACGCCCTGCCGCCCGTCCGGGTTCAGCTCGGCGTCCTTGACGTGGAACATGCGGATGCGGTCGCGGTAGATGTCGAGATTGGCGAGATAGTCGAGCCCCTGAAGCACGTAATGCGAGGGGTCGTAGAGCATGTTGGCGCGCGCATGCCCGCCGACGCGTTCTAGGAACATCTCGAAGCTCGCGCCGTCATGCAGGTCCTCGCCGGGGTGGATTTCGTAGCACAGGTCCACGCCCATCGCGTCGGCGTGATCGAGGATCGGACGCCAGCGCGCGGCCAGCTCGTCGAAAGCCTGTTCGATGAGGCCGGCAGGGCGCTGCGGCCACGGATAGACGAACGGCCAGGCGAGCGCGCCGGAGAAGGTGACATGCGCATTCAGGCCGAGATTGCGCGAGGCGGTCAGGGCGGCCTTGACCTGATCGACGGCCCATGCCCGCCGCGCCTTAGGGTTGCCCCGCACTTCGGGCGCGGCGAAGCCGTCGAACATCTCGTCATAGGCCGGGTGGACGGCGACGAGCTGGCCTTGAAGATGGGTGGACAGCTCGGTGATCTCGACGCCGTTGGCGCGCGCCACGCCGGCGATTTCGTCGCAATAGTCTTTGGAGGTTGCGGCCTTCGCCAGATCGAACAGCCGCGCGTCCCATGAGGGGACCTGCACGCCGAGATAGCCGCACTCGGCGGCCCATTTCGTGATGGCGTCCCACGAGTTGAAGGGCGCGGCGTCGCCCGCGAACTGGGCGAGGAACAGCCCCGGCCCCTTGATGGTCTTCATCGCGCGTCTCCCTCCCCGCCCGGTCTGCCGCCGGCCTGCGCGGGGAGAGTGGCCGAAGCGGCGCGCGCGGGTCAATCGCCTTGGTTGACAGATCGCGTCCCTGGGCATTGGCTTGCGCGCAAGCGGGCGAGGGGGCGGAGATGGCTGGCGGAAGCTGGATCGGGATCGACATCGGCACCTCGGGCGTCAAGGCGGCGCTGATCGACGAGAGCGGAGCGGTGCGCACCGCGACCGATGCGCCCCTGTCCGTGTCGCGCCCGCGCCCCGGCTGGTCGGAGCAGGCGCCGGACGATTGGTGGACCGCCACGCTCGCCGCGATGGACGCGCTCGCCGCAGCCGAGCCCGCGCTGATGCGCGGCGCGCGCGGGATCGGGCTGTCGGGCCAGATGCATGGGGCGACGCTGCTCGACGCCGCCGACCGCCCGCTGCGCCCCTGCATCCTGTGGAACGACGCCCGCTCCGGCGCGGAATGCGCGGCGCTCGACGCCCGGGCGGATTTCCGCGGGATCGGCGGCAATCTGGTGATGGCGGGCTTCACCGCGCCCAAGCTCGAATGGGTCCGCGTCCACGAGCCGGAAATCTTCGCCCAGGTCGCGACCGTCCTCCTGCCCAAGGACTACGTCCGCCTGCTGCTGACCGGAGAGAGGCTCTCCGACATGTCCGACGCCGCCGGCACGCTGTGGATGGATGTCGGCGCGCGCGACTGGTCTGACGCGCTGCTGGAGGCGACCCATCTGAGCCGCGCGCAGATGCCGGGGCTGGTCGAGGGCTCGGCGCCGGCGGGGCGCCTTCGGCCAGACCTCGCCGCGCGATGGGGCATGGCGGCGGCCCCGGTCGTCGCGGGCGGCGGCGGCGACAATGCGGCCTCCGCCTGCGGGGTCGGCGCGGTGCGACCGGGCGAGGGGTTCCTGTCCATCGGCACCTCGGGCGTGCTGTTTCTCGTCACCGAGCGCTTCGCCCCGAACACCGACAGCGCGGTCCACGCCTTCTGCCACGCCATCCCGGACACATGGCACCAGATGGGGGTGATCCTGTCCGCCGCCGACAGCCTGTCCTGGCTCGGGCGGATCACGGGGCGCAAGCCCGCCGATCTTGCGGCCTCGGTCGATCCCGCCGCCGAGCCCGACGAGGACGTTCTTTTTCTGCCCTACCTCTCCGGCGAGCGCACGCCGCTCGCCGACCCGGACGCGCGCGGGGCTTTCATCGGTCTGTCGCAGGCGAGCGGGCCGGAGGCGCTGGCGCGCGCCGTGCTCGAAGGCGTCGCCTTCGCCTTCGCCGATTGCGCCGACGCGCTGAAGGCGGGCGGCGCCGGAGAGATCGGAACGCTCGCAGCAGTGGGCGGCGGCGCGCACTCCGACACATGGCTCCAGATGACGGCGGACGCGACCGGGCTGACGCTCGCGCGCATCGCCGACAGCGGGCACGGAGCGGCGCTGGGCGCGGCGCGGCTGGGGTTCTGCGCCGCCGAAGGCGCCGATCCGCGCGAGGTGCGCCGTCCCGCGCCGGTCCTCGCCGAATTCGCGCCCGATCCGGCGCGCGCCGACGCCGTCGCCGCCCGGCGCGCCCGCTATCGCGCCGCCTGGCCCGCGCTGCGCGCCTTGCGCGGCTGAGGCGCTCCGGCCTCGCCTTGCTCCGCGCCCGCGCCTCGCCTATGAGGCGGCGTCTTGCGCGCAGGAGGGCCGAGCATGTCCCAGCCTAAACGAGTCGTTCTCGCCTATTCGGGCGGCCTCGACACCTCGATCATCCTGAAATGGCTGCAAACCGAGCGCGGCTGCGAGGTGGTGACCTTCACCGCCGATCTCGGTCAGGGCGAGGAGCTCGAGCCCGCGCGCGCCAAGGCGGTGACGATGGGCGTCAAGCCCGAGCACATCTTCATCCGCGACGTGCGCGAGGAATTCGTGCGCGACTTCGTCTTCCCGATGTTCCGGGCGAACGCGCTCTATGAAGGCCAGTATCTGCTCGGCACTTCGATCGCCCGGCCGCTGATCGCCAAGCACCTCGTCGAGATCGCCCGCGCCACCGGGGCCGACGCCGTCGCACATGGCGCGACCGGCAAGGGCAACGATCAGGTCCGCTTCGAGCTGTCGGCCTACGCCCTTGAGCCGGATATCAAGATCATCGCGCCGTGGCGCGAGTGGGACCTCACCTCGCGCACCCGGCTGATCGAATGGGCCGAGGCGCATCAGGTGCCGATCCCGCGCGACAAGCGCGGCGAAGCGCCCTTCAGCGTCGACGCCAACCTCCTGCACACCTCCTCCGAAGGCAAGGTGCTGGAGGACCCCTCGCAGCCGGCGCCGGCCTATGTCTATCAGCGCACCACGGACCCCGAGGCGGCGCCCGACGCGCCGCAGATCGTGGAGATCGGTTTCGAGAAGGGCGATCCGGTCAGCGTCGACGGCGAGGCGCTGTCGCCGGCGGCGCTGCTCGCCCGACTCAACGAGTTCGGCGGGCGTCACGGCGTGGGCCGGCTCGACCTCGTCGAGGGCCGCTATGTCGGCATGAAGTCGCGCGGCATCTACGAGACGCCGGGCGGCACGGTGCTGCTCGTCGCGCGGCGCGGCATGGAGAGCCTGACCATCGACCGCGGCGCAGCCCATCTCAAGGACGAGATGATGCCGCGCTACGCGGAGCTCATCTATAACGGCTACTGGTTCACCCCCGAGCGAGAGATGCTGCAGGCGCTGATCGACAAGAGCCAGGAATTCGTCACGGGAACGGTGACGGTGAAGCTCTACAAGGGGCAGGCGAGCGTGATCGCGCGGTCCTCGCCTCACAGCCTCTATTCCGAGCAGCATGTGACCTTCGAGGACGACGCGGGCGCCTACGACCAGAAGGACGCCGCCGGCTTCATCAAGATCAACGCGCTGCGGCTGCGCCTGCTCGCGATGCGCGCCCGCCGCTGAGGCGCGCGCTCACTCTCGGCGCAGACGCGGCGCCCGGCCCACCGGAACCGGCCCGATCCGCGCCGCGCCGCCCGAGAAGCTGACCGGAACCTCCAGCGTCTCGCCGCCCCCCGACAGGGCGGCGACGAGCGACAGCCCGGCCTCGACGGCCTGCGCGAGCCCGCGCTCCATCGCCCCGCTCTGCGCCGCGGCCCGCAACATCGCGCGCCAGTTGGTCGCCTTCAGCGCGATCTCGCCCTCAGCGAAGCCCCGCGCGTCGGCGCGCAGCGACCCCTGCGCGCGCAATTCGAGATCGCCCCAGCGCGCCTCGGCCGCCTTGATCGACAGCGCGACGATCTGGGGCGGCGCGTCCTCCACGGCGAAGCGGTCGAGCGGACGGTCGAAGGCGGCGCGTGCGTCCAGCGTGACCAGCGACGCCGCTGCCGGGAGCCCGCCCGCCTTGCGCAGCGCTTCGGCGGGCGGGGCGACGTTCGCGGCGCTCAGGAAAATGTCGTAGCCGTTCGCAGGCCCCGCCGCGGGATCGGACGCCTGCACATGCAATTGCGCAGGTCCGCTCGTCAGCCGCCAATCCGCGCTCTCCACCGCTAGCGCCTGCGTCTCCGTCGAGAACCGCGCGAGCGGCAGCGCCGTCCCCGGCGCGAAACGCACCGAAGCGCGCAAGGCGTCGCTGCGCACGGTCGCGCGCGCGCCGGGGACCGCAACGACCTGCTCGGGCGGCAGGGCCAGAACGGCGCGGTCGGGCGCGTAGGACAGGCTGAGGATGTCGAGAAACGGCGCCTCCCAGGCCCAGCCCGCCTCCGGGTCCGCCAGCGCCAGCCCCTCCACCCGCGCGTCGAGCCGGTTGGGGAAGCCGCCGACCGAGACCGCGCGCGCCTCCGCCTGCCAGCCCTCGGCGCGCCGCTCCGCCAGCCAGCCTTCGAGCCCCGCGCGCCGCGCCTCGGCGCCCACCCACCACCAGCCCGACCAGGCTGCGGCGAGGACCAGGACGACGCCGCCGAGCATCCGCCATTTCATCGCGATCTCCCTCGCGCGGCCCCTGCGCGCCCGCTATATCGCCCCTCATGCGCGATCCTCGCAACGGCTTCTGGGTGTTCGGCTACGGCTCGCTGATCTGGCGTCCGGGCTTCGAGGCCTTGCGCGCGGAGCGGGCGCGGCTGCCGGGATGGCGGCGCAGCTTCTGTCTGAAATCGATCCGCTATCGCGGCACGCCCGAAGCGCCCGGTCTCGTGCTCGGCCTCGACTCCGATCCCGATTGCGCCTGCGAGGGGGTCGCGTATCAGGTCGGAGCCGAGACGGCTGAGGCGACGCTGGCCTATCTCCGCGCGCGCGAACTGGTCACCTACGCCTATCGCGAAGAGGTCGCGCCGGCGGCGCTCGTCTCGGGCGAGACGGTGGATGCGCTGATCTACGTCGTGGACCGCGCCCATCCTCAATACGCTGGCGCGCTGCCGCTCGCCGAGCAGGCGGCGATCATCGCGCGCAGCGTCGGACCGATGGGTCCGAATCGGGACTATCTTCGCGAGACCGCACGCAGCCTCGCCGAATGGGGCCTGAGCGACCCCGAGATCGCCCGGCTCGACGCGCTGGTGCATGCCCTAACCGGTTGAGCCGCAAAGACCCCGCTTCCGAAATCTCGGCGCGAACAGGCGTTTGCGGGGCCGTGGCGCAAATTGGTTGCGCGACTGGACGAAATAAACTTGTGACAATTGACCTGTTCGCTGGCGGAGTTCCCAAATAAAGCAGAGTGTCGCACTGGACCAAAGGAGGAGGGGCAGATGCCGGAGGCCCGGCCACTTCACCTTCTGAAGCTCTGCGTCGGCGCCGAGGGCGTCGCGGACTTGGCCGCCTGGCAGGCGGACCGGGCTGCGGCGGCGCGCGCGGCGGGGCTCGACCCGGCGGCGCGTCACGTGACGCGGATGTGGCCGCGCCGCGCCGGAGAGCTTCTGGCGGGCGGGTCGCTTTACTGGGTGTTCCGCGGACTGGTGCTCGCGCGACAGCGCATCCTGGCGCTCGAAGCGGTCGAGAGCGGTGAAAGCGCGCCGCGCTGCGCCATCGTGCTGGCGCCGGACATCGTGCGCACGCAGGCGCAACCGCGCCGGCCCTTTCAGGGCTGGCGCTATCTGACGGAGGCCGACGCGCCGCGCGATCTGGCCGACGGTCCGGGGGCGCAGGACGCGCGCCTGCCGCCGCCGCTTGAGATCGCGCTGGCCGAGATCGGCGTGATCGAAAGGCGACGGCGATGCGGGTGACCGACGAGATGCTCGACCTGCTGGAGCCGGTGCGCGACCTCTGCGTCGCGGACCTGCTGGCCGGCATGGGAGAGGCGCTGAACGACGGCGGCGAAGTGGACGCCGAACCGGTGGATCGCGACGCGGACGGCCATATCCGCCGCGCGCCCCCCTTGAACCTGCCGCGGCGGCACGATTTCTCCGTGCGCGCGCATGGCGCGACGATCCTGCGCCGCACCTCCGGGCGGGCGGCGCTGCGCTTCGCGCCGGTGACGACCGCCGTCGACGACCGCGCGGCCGCGCGGATCGCCCCTTTCGACTGGGCGGCGGCGGACATCCACCTCGTCTGGGACGGCCCCGGCGCGCCCGACTGGACGCCGCTGCGGCGCTGGTATCTCGAGTGGTTCCAGGCGCGCTTCGGCGAGGAGAGCCCGGACCTGCTCGGGGTCGTCCACGCCCTTCACGGGCCGCGCGCCGACGCCGCCGGCTGGCGCGTCACGGTCGATCTCGGCTCCTGTTCGGTGCGCGGCTTCGGGGCGATGCTCGCGGCGCTGGCGCGGGCGGGGTTCCGCGACATCCGGATCGGCGAGACCGAGGACGCGCTCTGAGCTCGAGCCGAGCGCGCGCGGGGTTGAGCCCGGGGGCGCGACGCGGGATATAGTCATGCCCGCTTCGCGCCTCTTTCGGCGCGCCGCCCTGCGATGGATGTGCCCATGTCGCCTTTCCTGCGAAAGACCGCCCCCGGCCCCGCGCCGACGCCGCTTCCCTTCATGCGCTGGCGCTGGATCGGCTTCGCCCTGACGGCGGCGCTGCTGCTCGCATCCGCGGTCGAGTTGGGCTGGCGCGGCCTAAATCTCGGGCTCGACTTCACCGGCGGCGTGCTGGTGCAGGCCGAGGCCGACGCGCCCTTCGACAGCGCGACGCTGCGCGCGGCGCTGGCGGGGCAGGGGCTCGACGGTGCTGTCGTCCAGCTGTCGGACGCCGACCGCACGGCGCTGGTGCGGGCGCGCACCGAGGCCGAGCAGACCGCCACCGCCGTCGCCGCGATCCGCGAGGCGCTGGGGCCGGAGGCGCGCGTGCTGAGCGCCGACGCCGTCGGCCCCAAGGTCTCTGGCGAGCTGTTCCGCGACGGCGCGATCGCCTGCGCGCTCGCGCTGTTCGGCATCGCCTTCTATGTCTGGCTGCGCTTCGAATCGAAATTCGGGCTGGCCGCCTTCATCACCACCATGCACGACGTGGCGCTGATCATCGGCATGTTCGCGCTGACCGGGCTCGTCTTCGATCTCACCTCGATCGCGGCGATGCTGGCGGTGGCGGGCTATTCGATCAACGACACCGTCATCATCTACGACCGCATCCGCGAGAACCTCGCCCGCGACAAGACCGCCGACATCGCCGACGTGATCGACAAGTCGTTGACCGAAACGCTCCGGCGCACGCTGATGACGTCCGGCACCACGCTGGCGACGACGGTCGCTCTGATGATCTTCGGCGGGCCGGTCCTGTTCGGTTTCGCGGCCGCTATCAGTTTCGGCATCGTGATCGGGACGTTCTCCTCGATCTTCGTCGCCGCGCCGTTGCTCATCCATCTGCCGGGCCGCATGCCCGGTCGCGACGACGGGGGCGACGAAGCCGCGCCCGCGCCGGCAGGCTGAAAAAATACCGCGCAGGGCTTTCCCCGCGCGGTCGTCTCGATCCGCGATGCGGCGACGCTCACTCGGCAGTGAGCGGCACCGCCACGAAGCGCACGTCGCCCGCATTGTGCACAAGCATCAGCACGGTCTTGCGGTCCTGCGCGCGGGCGGCCTCGATGCGCTCCAGCACGTCGGCGGGCGTCGCGACCGGCTCCTGACCGACCTCGACCAGCACGTCGCCGGGCCGGACGCCCTTTTCAGCGGCCGCCCCGGACGCGTCGACCGACAGGACGACAACGCCCAGCACGTCATCGGCGAGCGACAGCTCCGCGCGCCGCTCCGGCGTCAGCGCCGCCAGCTCCATGCCGAGCGCGGCGGCGTTCGCAGCCCCTTCCGGCGCCTCGAGCGCGGCCATCTGCTGTTCGCCTTCTTCGAGACGCCCGAGCGCGACGGTTAGCGCCACGGCCTCGCCCTTGCGCCACACTTCGACGGGCACCGCCTTGCCGACGGGCGTCTCGGCGACCATGCGCGGCAGTTCGCGCATCGTTTCCACCGCGCGCCCATCGAAGGTCAGGATCACGTCGCCGGGCTCCACGCCCGCCTCGGCGGCGGGACCGCCGGCGGTCAGGTCGGCCACCAACGCGCCGCGCGGCTTCTCGAGATCGAGACTCTCAGCGATCTCGGGCGTGACCTGCTGGATGCGCACGCCGAGCCAGCCGCGCCGCGTCTCCCCGAACTCGCGCAGCTGCGCGACCACGTTGGTCACGATCTTGGACGGCACCGCGAAGCCGATGCCGATCGAGCCGCCCGAGGGCGAGATGATGGCGGTGTTGACGCCGATCACCTCGCCATCGAGATTGAACAGCGGGCCGCCGGAATTGCCGCGGTTGATCGCGGCGTCGGTCTGGATGAAGTCGTCGTAAGGGCCGGCGTTGATGTCCCGGTTCCGCGCCGAGACGATGCCGGCCGAGACCGAGCCGCCCAGTCCGAACGGGTTGCCGATCGCGACCACCCAGTCGCCCACGCGCATCGTTTCGCTGTCGCCGAAGGGCACGGACTCGAACGGTTCGTCGCCATCGATCTTCAGCAGCGCGATGTCGGTCTTGGGGTCGGTTCCGACCAGCGTGGCGGGCACCGATTCGCCGTCGGCGAAGTTCACCATGATCTCGTCGGCGTTCTCGATCACATGGTTGTTGGTGACCACATAGCCCTCGGGGTCGATCACGAAGCCCGAGCCCAGCGAGTTGGCGGTCCGCGGCCCCTGCCGCTGGTTGCGGTCGAAGAAGTCGCGGAACAGGTCCTCGAGCGGAGAGCCGGGCGGAATGTCGGGCATCTGTGGCCCGGCGCTCCCGACGGTCGTCTGGGTCGAGATGTTCACAACCGCGGGGCTGAGCCGCTCGGCGAGGTCGGCGAAGCTGTCGGGCGCGCGCTGCGCGACCGCGGGCGCCGCGACGCTCAGCGCCAGCGCGACGGCCCCGACCGTTCGGATTGTTCTCTGAAAGCTCATCTGCGTCATCTCCATGGCCGTTCTGTCGTGCGGCTGAGGTCTATCTAGACGCGATTGCGGCGGCCCCAAGGCGCGAGGGGGGCCGCCGCCGCCTCATGCGCGGCGCTTTGGCGGCTGCGTCAGCGCTGGCGCTCGCGGCTCGCGCCGCGTTCGTCCTTGAGATAGTTGAAGAACTCGCTGTCTGGCGACATCACCATCGACGACCTGCCCCCGCCCAGCGCCGCCTCGTAAGCCTGCATCGAGCGGAAGAAGCTGAAGAACTCCGGGTCCTGCCCGAAGGCCTCGGCGAAGATCGCGTTGCGCTGTGCGTCGGCCTCGCCGCGGATGATGTTGGACTCGCGCTGCGCCTCCGACACCAGCTCGATCGCCTGACGGTCGGCGTTGGCGCGCACGCGCTGCGCCGCCTCGGCGCCGCGGGCGCGCTCGTCGGCCGCCTCGCGCTCGCGCTCGGCCTGCATGCGCTCGAAGGTCGCCTGCAGGTTCTGCTGCGGCAGGTCGGTGCGCCGCAGCCGCACGTCCACGATCTCGACGCCGAGTTCGCGCGCGTTGAGCCGCGTCGCGTCGCGGATGCGCTCCATCAGCAGCGCGCGCTGGTCCGACAGCACGGCGTCCGACGTCACCGAACCGAGGACTTCGCGCAGCGCCGCGGTCAGGATGCTGCCGAGCCGTTGGACCGCGGCGGCCTCGTCGAACACGGCCTGACGGAAGCGGATGGTGTCCACGATGCGCCAGCGCGCGAAGGCGTCGACCACGAGCCGGCGGTCGTCGAGCGGCGTGACTTCGAGCGAGTTGGTCTCGAGCGGCAGGATGCGGTCCTCGTAGAACGAGACGTTCTGGATGAACGGCACCTTGAAGTAGAGGCCCGGAGCCTCGATCGGCTCGCGCACGACCTGGCCGAACTGCAGCACCAGCGCGCGCTTGCGTTCATCGACGATGAAGGCCGCGTTGACCAGCAGGAACAGCAGCAGGGCGACTGCGCCGCCTGCGATGATCGCGATACGGTTCTGCATCACTGGCCGCTCCTGCGCAGTTCGTTGAGGGGCAGATAGGGCACGACGCCCTGACCGCCGCCGCCTTCGGGCTGGTCGATGATCACCTTGTCGATGTCGCCGAGCACCCGCTCCATCGTCTCGAGATAGAGGCGCGTGCGCGTGACGTCCGGCGCCAGCTGGTATTCGCCGAGGATCGACTTGAAGCGCTGCGCCTCACCGGCGGCCTCGTTGACGGCCTGCGCGCGATAGCCCTCGGCCTCCTGCAGGATCTGCGCCGCGCGACCGCGGGCCTCGGCGAGCGCCTGGTTGGCGTAGGCCTCGGCGCGCTTCTCGGCGGTGTCGCGGTCCTGACTGGCGGCCTGCACGTCGCGGAAGGCGTCGATCACCTGTTGCGGCGGATCGGCGCGGTCGAAGTTGACGCGCAGCACGTTGACGCCCGCCTGATAGCTGTCGAGCGTCGACTGGATCAGGTCGCGCACCTGCTGGCTGATCAGCGCGCGGTCGCGGTTGAGGATCGGGCTGAGCTGCGAGCGGCTGATCACGTCGCGCATCGACGATTCGCTTACGGCCCGGATCGTCTCGGCCTGGCCGGCGAGGTTGAACAGATGCGCCCGCAGGTCGTTGATGTTCCAGACCACCTGGAAATCGATGTCGACGATGTTCTCGTCGCTCGTGAGCATCAGCCCTTCGTCGCGCCCCGAGGTGGTGCGCCCCGCCGGCGTGTAGCCTACGTCGATGGTGTTCTCGCGGGTGACCGCGCGCTTCTCGTAGGTCACCACCGGCCAGGGCGCGAAGTTGAGGCCCGGCTGCCCGGTGTCGATATACTCGCCGAACAGCAATTCGACCGACTGCTCTTCCGGCGCGAGGGTGTAGAGCGAGGCGAAGACCCAGCCGGCGAACAGGACGATCCCGCCCCCGATCAGCGCTGTGCGCGGCTTAATCGGCGGCAGTCCGCCGCCGCCCCCGCGCCCGCCCGTGCCGCCGCCGACGATCACGCGCAGGCGCTCGCGCCCCTGGCGCAGGATGTCGTCGATGTCGGGGGGGCGCTTGTCGCCGCCGCCTCCGCCGCCCCAGGGGCCGCGGCCGCCGCCCTGTCCGTCGCCGCCGCCGCCGCCCCAAGGGCCGCCGGAATTGTTGCTCCAAGGCATGTTGGCTCGATCCTCCTGCTCGGGTCGCGCGCGCGCGCCTCCGGGCCTTCGCTTATAGGGAGAGGGCGCTTGCGCTGCAACGCGCGCCCCCCGCAGACGTCTCAGCCCTACTTGGCGTCGCCTGCGCGCCGTTCAAGCCGCGAGCGCTTCACGCGACCGGATCGCGCAGGGTGACGAGTTCCTCCGCCGCGGTGGGATGGACCGCGACGGTGCGGTCGAAATCCTCCTTGGTCGCGCGCATTTTCACGGCGATCCCGGCGAGCTGGATCATCTCGCCGGCGCTCGGCCCCACGACGTGGACGCCGAGCACGCGCCGGCTGTCCTTCGCCACGACGAGCTTCATCAGCATCCGCTCGTCGCGCCCGGAAATCGTGTTCATCATGGGGCGGAAGGCCGCGCGATAAATCTCGACCGGTCCTTCGGCGCGCGCCTGCTCCTCCGTCAGGCCAACCGTTCCGATCTCGGGCTGGGTGAAGACGGCGGTGGCGACGTCGGAATGGTCGGCCTGCGTCGGCCTGCCGCCGAATACGGTCTCGGCGAAAGCCGCGCCCTCGCGGATCGCCACCGGCGTCAGCGCCAGACGGTCGGTCACGTCGCCGACGGCGTAGATCGAGGGGACGGCGCTCTGCGAGAAGCCGTCAACCTCGACGGCCCCGCCTTCGGTCAGCCGGACGCCGGCCTCCTCCAGACCCAACCCGCGGGTCGCCGGGCGCCGGCCGGTGGCGTACATCACCGCGTCCACCGCCAGAACGTCGCCGCCGGTCAGCCGCAGGCTGAGATGGTCGCCCTCGCGGTCGATGGCGGCGACGTCGTCGCCGAAGCGCAGATCGACGCCGCGCGCCCGCATCGCCTCGGCGACATGCAGCCGCACCTCCTCGTCGAAGCCGCGCAGGAACAGCTTTCCGCGGTAGATCTGCGTCGTCTGCGCGCCCAGCCCATTGAAGATGCCGGCGAATTCGCTGGCGATGTAGCCGCCGCCGATCACGGCGACCCGGCCCGGCAGATGGGGCAGGTCGAACGCCTCGTTGGAGGTGATCGCGTGATGCGCGCCGGGCACGTCGGGCACGAAGGGCGCCCCCCCCGTCGCGATCAGGATGTGCTTCGCCGTCACGGCGCGGTCGTTCCCGGCCAGCCGCACCTCGTGCGGCCCCGCCACCGTCGCGCGGCAGCGGTGCAGTTCGACCCCCGCCGCGTCGAGATTGCGCGCATAGACGCCTTCGAGCCGGGCGATTTCGGCGTCCTTGGCGGCGATCAGCTTCGTCCAGTCGAAGCTGCGCTGCCCGAGGGTCCAGCCGAAGCCCGCGGCGTCCTCGAAGGCGCTGGCGAAACTGGCGGCGTAGACCAGCAGCTTCTTGGGCACGCAGCCCCGGATCACGCAGGTGCCGCCGAAGCGATGCTCCTCGGCGAGCCCGACCCGCGCGCCCATCTGCGCCGACATCCGCGCCGCGCGCACACCCCCGGACCCGCCGCCGATCACGAAGAGGTCGTAGTCGAACGAGGTCATCCGCAAGCTCCGCCGTCAGGGTCCGCAATTAGAGATCGGACGCTGCTTAGGCCGCGCCGCGCGCCCCCGCAACCATCCGCCTCAGCCGCGTTCGATGCGCCGCACGGCGCCGTCCGGAGCGCCGATCAGCGCCAGATCGGCGATGTCGACGAAGAGCCCCGTCTCGATCACGCCGGGGATCGCGATGAGCCGCGACGCGAGCCGCGGCGCGTCGGCGATGGCGCCGAGGGAGAGGTCGAAGATGAAGTGCCCGCCATCGGTCAGGAAGGGCTCGTCGCGATGCAGCCGCAGCGCGATGGCGCAGCCCTCGTGGCCGAGCTCGCGCAAGGTCGCCTCGACGATGGCGCGGGTTGTCTCCCAGCCGAAGGGGACCACTTCGACCGGCAGCGGAAAGGCGCCCAACGTCGCCACATGCTTGGTCGCGTCGGCGATGACCGCCATCCGGTCCGAGGCGCAGGCGACGATCTTCTCCTGCAGCAGCGCGCCGCCGCCGCCCTTGATCAGCGTCAGCCGGTCGTCGAGCTCATCGGCGCCGTCCACCGTGAGGTCGAGCCAGCCCGCCTCGTCGAGCGTCGTCAGCGGCACGCCCTCCCGCTCGGCGAGCTGGCCGGTGCGCACCGATGTCGGGACGCCGACGACGCCGGTCAGCGCGCCGGAGCGCATCTTCGCGCCGAGCGACCTTACGAACCAGTCGGCGGTCGAGCCGGTGCCGAGCCCGAGCCGCATGCCCGGCGCGACGAGATCGAGAGCGGCGTCGGCCGCGGCCTTCTTGGCGGCGTCGGCGGGCGAGAGGGCGTGCGGCATGGACGGAGCCTCGGATGGGAGACGGGGAGGGGATGGCGGCGTGGTGAGGGCGACTGCGCGTCAGAACGCGTCCTTGCGGCGGCGGATTTCGGAGAAAACCGCCGCCGGGTCGGCGCCGTCGAGCCCGATCGCCGCCTGCAGGGCGGGCTCCTTGGCGCGCAGGAAAGGGTTGGCGGCCAGCTCGCGCCCGATGGTGCTCGGGACTGTCGGCGCGCCCTGCGCGCGCTGCGCCTCGATCAGCGCGCCCTGCTCGGCGAGCGCGGCGTTGCCCGGCTCGACGCTGCGCGCGAAGGCGAGGTTGGACAGCGTGTATTCGTGGCCGCACCAGACCGTCGTCGCGGGGTCGAGCCGGGCGAGCTTGGACAGGCTGTTCCACATCATCGCATGCGTCCCCTCGAACACCCGCCCGCAGCCGAGCGCGAACAGCGAATCGCCGCTGAACAGCGCCTTCGCATCCGGGAAGTGATAGGCGATGTGGTTGAGCGTGTGGCCGGAGACGTCGATCGCAACCGCGCGCGCGTCGCCGAGCGCGATGGTCTCGCCCTCGTCGAGCGCCCGGTCGAGCGGGGGCAGCCGGCCCGCATCGGCCCGCGCGCCGGCGATCCTGCAGCCGAACTGCGCCTGCAGCGCCGGAACGCCCGCGACATGGTCGTCATGGTGATGCGTCAGCCAGATCCAGTCGAGCCCCCAGCCGCGCTCCGCCAGCGCCTTCGCGATCGGCGCGGCGTCGGGCGCGTCGATCACGGCCGTCTCGCCGCCCGGCGCGCGCAGCAGATAGGCGTAATTGTCCGCGCGGCAGGGGACGACGACGATCTCGAGGGGCGCTTCAGGCACGACAGGTTCTCCCGCGTCGATTTGCCGGCGTCGACGCGCCGGCGTTGATTTGGCGGGCACCTTAACCCATGGTCGCGGCCATGCACATCGACGCCGTGGACCTGCGCAGCTTCTACTACCGCACGAAGCTCGGGCGCGTCGCGCAGACAGCGCTGCGCGCGGCGCTGCGCGAGCTCTGGCCCGACATCCACGGCATGTCGCTGGCCGGCTACGGCTTCGCCGCGCCCTTCCTGCGCCCGTTCAAGGCCGAAGCCGCGCGCACGCTCTGCCTGATGCCCGCCCAGCAGGGGGCCTTCCATTGGCCGATCGACGGCGCCAACGTCTCGGTGCTGGTCGAGGAGCGGAACTGGCCGATCAACGCCGGTTTCTTCGACCGCATCGTGGTCGCGCACGGCCTCGAGACGTCGGAGCGCCCCGGCAAGCTGCTCGAGGAGATCAACCGCTGCCTCGCCCCCGGCGGGAAGGCGATCTTCATCGCGCCGAACCGCTCCGGCCTGTGGGCGCGGCGCGACGCGACGCCTTTCGGATATGGGCGGCCCTACAGCGTCGGCCAGCTCGAGCGGCAATTGCAGGAGCACGGCTTCGAGCCCGAGCGCAGCGCTGCGGCCCTTTATGCGCTGCCCTCGCACAAGGCGTTCTGGCTGCGCATGGCGCCGCTGGTGGAGAAGACCGGCCGCAGCTTCGGGGCCGACAGGCTGGCCGGGGCGATCCTCGTCGAGACCACCAAGCTCGCCTTCGCCGCGCCCCGCAGCGGCTCGAAAGTCGCGGCGACTGCGCCGATCGGCATTCTGGAGGGGCTGACGCGCCCGAAACCGGCGGCGGGGCGCGCGGCGCGGGACTCGGGCGCGCGCGGACCTCTGGCCAGCGGACGTTCCGACCGCTAGGACTCCGCCGTCCGGGCGCGCGGCAGGCGCGCGCCCACGCTCTCCGGGCCGAGACATGACCGCACCGCACCCCGCCATCGCCCCGCGCCCCGGCATCCTCGACATCGCCCCCTATGTCGGCGGCGAAAGCGGCGCGCCCGGCGCCAACCGCGCGATCAAGCTTTCGGCCAACGAGAACCCGCGCGGCCCCAGCCCCGCCGCCGTCGAGGCCTATCGCGCCTGCGCCGCGGGCCTCGCCCTCTATCCCGACGGCGGCGCCGAAAGCCTGCGCGCCGCCATCGG
The DNA here is from genome assembly GCF_036788415.1 of Rubrimonas sp. Taxonomy (NCBI): domain Bacteria; kingdom Pseudomonadati; phylum Pseudomonadota; class Alphaproteobacteria; order Rhodobacterales; family Paracoccaceae; genus Rubrimonas; species Rubrimonas sp. The sequence continues at coordinate 72,548 of NZ_DAIQNN010000007.1, forward strand.
CGCGGCGGAAGGGCTCGACCCCGCGCGCATCGTCTGCGGCGCGGGCTCCGACGAGATCATCTCGCTGCTCTGCCAGGCCTATGCCGGCCCCGGCGACGAAGTGCTGCACAGCCGCCACGGCTTCCTGATGTACGCCATTTCGGCCAAGGCCGCCGGCGCGACGCCGGTCGCCGCGCCCGAGACCGAGCTGACGGCGGATGTCGACGCGCTGCTCGCCGCCTGCACGCCGCGCACGCGGCTGGTGTTCCTCGCCAATCCCAACAACCCCACCGGCACGCTGGTTTCGCAGGCCGAGGTCGCGCGCCTCGCCGAGGGTCTGCCGCCGCAGGCGCTGCTGGTGCTCGACGCGGCCTACGCCGAATATGTCGCGGCCCCCGGTTACGACGCCGGCGCGGCGCTGGCCGACGCGCGCGACAACGTCGTGATGACGCGCACCTTCTCCAAGATCCACGGGCTCGCCGCGCTGCGGCTCGGCTGGGCCTACGGGCCGACGCATGTGATCGACGTGCTCAACCGGGTGCGCGGCCCGTTCAACGTCTCCGTCCCGGCCATCGCCGCAGGCGCCGCCGCCATCGCCGACCGCGAGCATGTCGCCGCCGAAGCCGCCCGCAACGCGGCATGGCGCGACTGGCTGGCCGGCCGCCTCGCGGCAGCCGGCGTTCCCTGCACGAGGGCGCATGGCAATTTCCTGCTGGCGCGCTTCGGCGAGACCGGCCCCGCCAGCGCGCCCGAGGCCGACGGATGGCTGAAGACGCGGGGCCTGATCGTGCGGCGGATGGAGGGTTACGGGCTCGCCGGCTGGCTGCGCATCTCGATCGGCGAGGAGGCGGCGTGCCGCATGGTCGCCGACGCCGTCGACGCCTTCCGGGCGGCCAGGGCGTGAGCGGCGCCGCCCCGCCGCTCTTCGGGCGGGTGGCGCTGATCGGGCTGGGGCTGATCGGCGCTTCGATGGCCTGGGCGATGCGGCGCGACAACGTCGCGCGCGAGATCGCGGGGTACGCCCGCTCGGCGGACACCCGCGCCGCCGCCGGCCGGCTCGGCTTTCTCGACACGGTCTGCGACAGCGCCGCCGACGCCGCCCGAGGCGCCGACGTGGTCGTTCTCTGCGTGCCGGTCGGCGCGATGGAAGCCGTCGCCGCCGAAATCGCCCCGGCGCTCTCCCCCGGCGCCATCGTCACCGATGTCGGCTCGGTGAAGGCCGCTGTGATCGCCGCCGTCGCGCCGCATCTGCCCGAAGGCGCGGCTTTCGTGCCGGCCCATCCGCTCGCCGGCACCGAGCAGTCCGGCCCCGAGGCGGGCTTCGCGACGCTGTTCGACAACCGGTGGTGCATCCTGACGCCGACGCCCGCCTCGCCGCGCCGGGCGGTCGACAAGATCGCCGATCTGTGGCGGCGCTGCGGGGCCAATGTCGAGGAGATGACGCCGCAGCATCACGATCTGGTGCTCGCCGTGACCAGCCACACGCCGCATCTGATCGCCTACACCATGGTCGGCGTCGCCGACGACATGGCGCAGGTCACCGAATCTGAAGTGATCAAGTATTCCGCCGCGGGTTTCCGCGACTTCACTCGCATCGCCGCCTCGGACCCCACCATGTGGCGCGACGTGTTTCTGACCAACCGCGAGGCGACGCTCGAGATCCTCGGGCGCTTCACCGAGGAGCTGTTCGCGCTTCAGCGCGCGATCCGGATGGGCGACGGAGAGATGCTGTTCGACTATTTCACCCGCACGCGGGCGATACGGCGCGGCATTCTGGAGGCCGGGCAGGACACGGCCGCTCCGGATTTCGGGCGCGCGCGCGGCCTTGGAGACGCTGTCGGCGGGGGCGGCGAATAGCGGCGCGGGCTTGCGTCGAACCGCGTTTTGCGCCCCTTTTGATCGTCCCCGCAGATGCCCGAATTGGCGCAGATGTTCCAGAGCTACGACCTCCCCGATGTCCGAGCGGAAACCTCTGCGCGACTCGCCCGCCTGCGCGACGCGCTGCGCGGGCTGGGGCTCGACGGTTTCCTGATCCCCCGCGCCGACGCCCATCAGGGCGAGACGGTCGCCCCCTGCGAGGAGCGGCTCGCCTGGCTGACCGGCTTCACCGGCTCGGCGGGGCTGTGCGCCGTGACGGCGGAACGCGCCGCGCTGTTCGTCGACGGGCGCTACACGCTGCAGGCGCGCGCGCAGATCGACGCGGAGGCCTTCGAGATCGCCGCCCTGCATGACGGCGGCCCCGAGGAATGGCTCGCCGAGGCGCTGCACGGCGGCGCCGCGCTCGGTCTCGACCCGATGCTGCACACCGCCGCCCAGGTCGAGCGGTTGCGCCACGCGGCGGAGAAGGCGGGCGCGCGGCTCGTCATGGTCGAGCCCAATCCAATCGACGCGCTGTGGGAGGACCGCCCCGGCCCGCCGCTCGGCTCGGCGCATCCGCATCCGGAGGCGCTGGCCGGCGCGAGCGCCGCCGACAAGCGCGCGCGCGTCGCCGCAACGCTCGCCGAGGCGGGCGCGCAGGCCTCGGTGCTGACGCTGCCCGACAGCATCGCCTGGCTCTTCAACATCCGCGGCTCGGATCTCGCGCGCTCGCCGGCGCCGCTCGCCTTCGCGATCCTGCGCGCCGACGCCTCGGCCACGATCTTCGCCGAGGAGGACAAGTTCGACGGGGCGGCGCGCGCGCATCTGGGCGACGCCGTCTCCGTCGCGTCGCCCGCCGCCTTCGGGCCGGCGCTCGACGCGCTTCGGGGCGCGCGCGCGCTGGTGGATCGCGACAGCGCGCCGGCCTGGGTGGGCATGCGGCTCGAGGCCGCGGGCGCGACGCCGGTCTGGGCGCGCGACCCTTGCATCCTGCCCAAGGCGACCAAGACCGACGCCGAGCTCGCAGGCGCCCGCGCCGCCCATCTGCGCGACGGCGCGGCGATGGCGCGCTTCCTGCGCTGGCTGTCGGAGACGGCGCCGCAGGGCGGCCTCACCGAGATCGACGTCGCGCGGCGCCTCGAGGCCGAGCGCGCCGCCGACCCGCTGCTGCGCGACATCGCTTTCGACACGATCTGCGGCGCCGGGCCGAACGGCGCCGTCGTGCATTACCGCGTCAGCCGCGCCAGCAACCGCGCCGTCGCGCCGGGCGAGCTTCTGCTCGTCGACAGCGGCGGGCAATATGAGGACGGCACGACCGACGTCACCCGGACCCTCGCCATCGGCGCGCCCGACCCGCTGGCGCGCCGGCTGTTCACGCTGGTGCTCAAGGGCATGATCGCGCTCAGCCGCGCGCGCTTTCCCGAAGGGACCGAGGGCCGCGCGCTCGACCCGCTGGCGCGCGCGGCGCTCTGGCGGGCCGGCCATGACTACGACCATGGGACGGGCCATGGCGTCGGCGCCTATCTCAACGTGCATGAAGGCCCTCAGAGCATCTCCAAGCGCGGCGCGGAGCCTTTGCGGCCCGGCATGATCGTGTCCAACGAGCCCGGCTGCTATCTGGAGGGGCGCTTCGGCATCCGCATCGAGAACCTGCTCGCTGTGACGCCGGCGGTCGAGGTCGAGGGCGGGGCGCGTCCGATGCTCGGTTTCGAGACGCTGACCTGGGTCCCGATCGACTGCGCGCTGGTGGATGCGGACCTGCTGGCGGCGTCCGAGCGCGCGTGGCTGGACGCCTATCACGCCAAGGTCGCGTCGCTAATCGGCCCGCTCCTCGACGAGGCGGACCGCGCCTGGCTCAAGGCGGCCTGCGCGCCGCTGATTTCGGGGCTCTGACAGGGGCCGCTCCGTCGACGACAGGCGGGCGGCTCAAGCGGAGCTCGACCTGAAGGAAGCAGGTCCTAGGTGGGCGCCGTTGTTTTCAAGGGAAAAAGTTGGTTACCTGAGTCCCTCGGGTCGGCTTGCGCCCTAGCTCCGGCGCAGCCGGACCACGACGTCGACGCGGGCGATCTCGTAGCCCTTGGGAGGTTCGGGCAGCCGGGCGATCTCGACGCTGCTGGCGGGGGCGTCGGACAGGCGCGCGTCGTCCTCCCAGTAGAAATGCGGGTGATCCTCGGTGCGCGTGTCGAAATAGCTGCGCGCGCCGTCGACGGTGATCTCGGTCAGCAGCCCGGCTTCGGTGAAGCATTTCAGCGTGTTGTAGACGGTCGCGAGCGCCACCCCGTCGCCTGCCTCGCGCGCGGCGTCGAACAGGCTCTCGGCGGTGACGTGCCGGTGGCCGCCATCGCCGACCAGCAGGCGCGCCAGCAGCCGGCGCTGCCGCGTCGGGCGCAGCCCTGCGCCTTCGAGCCAGCGATCCGCCCGGCGCAATTCCGCGCCTTCGGCCGGCATGTTCCGATCCTGCGCCACGCCCATCGCAAGGCCCTTCGCAAATCCGCATTGCATCTCTGATCTTAACGCGTTGCGACGGCGAACGCCAGCGCGCGCGCTGCGTCGTCTTGCGCGCGTCGCAAAGGGGGTGCTAGGGAGCGGGGAACGGCGAGGCGGGCAGCGGGACTTCGACGAAATGGCCGACCGGGAAACGAGTTACGATTTCGAAGGGCTGATGCGCTGCGCCCGGGGCGAGCTGTTCGGCCCCGGCAACGCGCAACTCCCCGCGCCGCCCATGCTGATGATGGACCGCGTCACCGCGATCGAGCCCGAAGGCGGCGCGCATGGCAAGGGCCGCATCGTCGCCGAATACGACGTCAAGCCCGATCTGTGGTTTTTCAAGTGCCATTTCCTCGGCGATCCGGTGATGCCGGGCTGCCTTGGGCTCGACGCGCTGTGGCAGCTCACGGGGTTCTTCCTCGGCTGGCGGGGGATGCCCGGCAAGGGCCGCGCCCTCGGCGTCGGCGAGGTGAAGTTCACCGGAATGGTCACACCGTCTTCGCGTCTGGTGCGGTATACGGTCGAGTTCAAGCGCATCATCGACCGCAAGCTCAAGCTCGGCATCGCCGATGGCGAGATGGCGGTGGACGGTCAGGTCATCTATCAGGCGACCGACATGCGGGTGGGGCTGTTCGAGGCCGAACCGGCCTGAGAGGCGCTCGGCGCCGGCCCGATCCGCGCGGTCTGGAAGGGAGCACGCTCATGCGGCGCGTCGTCGTCACCGGTATCGGCATCGTCTCCTCGATCGGCAATTCGGCGCAGCAAGTCGCCGCGGCGCTGCGCGAGGGCCGATCGGGCCTGTCCGCCGCGCCCGATTACGCGGAGCACGGCTTCCGCTGCCAGGTGCATGGCCGCCCCGACATCGATCTCGACGCGCTGATCGACAAGCGCGACCGCCGCTTCATGGGCGACGGCGCCGCCTACAACTACATTGCGATGCAGCAGGCCATCGCCGACAGCGGCCTGGAAAAAGCGGAGGTCAGCCACCCCCGGACCGGGCTGATCGTGGGCTCGGGCGGGCCGTCGACGCGCAACCTGTTCGCCGCCCACCAGATCGTCGTCGAGAAGGGCTCGCCCAAGCGGATGGGGCCGTTCATGGTCACGCGCTGCATGTCCTCGACCAACTCCGCCTGCCTCGCCACGCCCTTCGGGATCAAGGGCGTGAACTACTCGATCACCTCCGCCTGCTCGACGTCGGCCCATTGCATCGGGAACGCGGTCGAGCAGATCCAGTGGGGCAAGCAGGACGTCGTGTTCGCCGGCGGCGGCGAGGAGCTCGACTGGACGCTGTCGTGCCTGTTCGACGCGATGGGGGCGATGTCCTCGAAATACAACGCGACGCCCCGGACGGCGAGCCGCGCCTTCGACGCCAATCGCGACGGCTTCGTGATCGCGGGCGGCGGCGGGGTGCTCGTGCTCGAGGAACTCGAACGCGCCAAGGCGCGCGGCGCGCGCATCTACGCCGAGGTGACCGGCTACGGCGCCACGTCGGACGGCCACGATATGGTCGCGCCGTCGGGCGAGGGGGCCGAGCGCTGCATGAAGCTCGCGACCGCCACGCTCGGCGACCGCAAGGTCAGCTATATCAACGCCCACGGCACCTCGACGCCCGCCGGCGACGTGACGGAGGTGAAGGCGGTGCGCGCCGTCTTCGGCGAAGGCGCGACGCCGCCGATCAGCTCGACCAAGTCGCTGACCGGCCATTCGCTCGGCGCGACCGGCGTGCAGGAGGCGATCTACTGCCTGCTGATGCTGCAGGGCGATTTCATCGCCGCCTCCGCCAACATCGAGACGCTCGACCCCGAAATCCACGCGCATGAGATCGTCACCAGGCGGATCGACGACGCGGGGCTCGACACGGTGCTCTCCAATTCCTTCGGCTTCGGCGGCACCAACGCGACGCTCGCCCTCAGCCGCTATCACGGGTGACGCAGATGGGCCTGATGACCGGCAAGCGCGGTCTGGTGATGGGCGTGGCCAACGACCACTCCATCGCCTGGGGGATCGCGCAGACGCTGGCCGCGCACGGCGCCGAGATCGCGCTCACCTATCAGGGCGAGCAGTTCGGCCGGCGGGTGAAGCCGCTCGCCGACGGCATCGGCTGCGCCCATGTGCTGCCCGCGGACGTGCTCGACGATTCCAGCCTCGACGCGGTGTTCGCGGCGCTCGGCGCGGCGTGGGGGAGCATGGATTTCCTCGTCCACGCCATCGCCTATTCCGACAAGGCCGAGCTGACGGGCCGCTTCGCCGACACCACCCGCGCCAATTTCCGCCAGACGATGGAGATCAGCTGCTTCTCCTTCGTCGATCTCGCGCGTCGCTCCGCCGAGATGATGCCGCAAGGCGGCGGGCTGATCACGCTCAGCTATCTCGGCGCGCAGCGGGTCATGCCGAACTACAATGTCATGGGCGTGGCCAAGGCCGCGCTGGAGTCGAGCGTGCGCTACCTCGCCAACGATCTCGGCCAGCAGGGTGTGCGGGTCAACGCGCTGTCGCCGGGGCCGATGCGCACGCTGGCCGGCTCGGTGATCGGCGGCGCGCGAAAGGTGTTCAAGACCAGCGCCGAGACCGCGCCCCTGCGGCGCAACATGGCGCTCGGCGAAGTCGGGGGCGCCGCGCTGTTTCTGCTGTCGGATCTCGGAACGGGCGTCACCGGCGAGGTGATCCATGTCGACGGCGGCTATCACGCGATGGGCATGCCGCCGATCGCCGCCAATGGCGAGCCCGCCTGAGCCATGCGATGCGTCTTCGTCCTCAACGGGCCGAGCCTCAACTTGCTCGGCGTGCGCCAACCGGAGATCTACGGGCGCGCGACGCTCGGCGATATCGAGTCAGAATGCCGAGTGCTGGGCGCCGAACTGGGCCTTTCGATCGACTTCCGCCAGTCCAACCACGAGGGCGTGCTGGTGGACTGGATTCAGGAGGCGCGGGGCGCCGCGCAGGCCGTGGTGATCAACCCCGCCGCCTACACCCACACTTCCGTCGCGCTGCTCGACGCGCTGAGCGCATTTGACGGGCCAGTGATCGAGGTGCATCTCTCCAACGTGCACAAGCGCGACGCGTTCCGCCGACACTCCTATGTGTCGCTGCGCGCCGACGGGGTGATCGCCGGCTGCGGCGCTGAGGGGTACCTGCTGGCGCTGCGCCGCGTGGCGAGCCTGCTCGCGGACTGACCGAACAGGGAGTGGAGACGATGGACGACGCGACCCGCACCGAACTCGAAGCTGCCGCCTTCCGGCGCTTGGTCGCGCATCTGCGCGCGCGCGCCGACGTGCAGAACATCGATATGATGAACCTCGCCGGGTTCTGCCGGAACTGCCTGAGCAACTGGTATCAGGACGCGGCGCAGGAGCGCGGGATCGAGATGGGCAAGGAGGACGCGCGCGAGGTCGTCTACGGCATGCCTTATTCCGAGTGGAAGGCGCGCCACCAGACCGAGGCGACGCCAGAGCAGCAGGCCGCCTTCGTCCACAGCCACAAGCACTGAGGCGGCGCCGCTTGCCTTGCGCGCCCGGCGCGCGCAAAGCGAGGACATGAACGCCCGCTCCCTTCTGGCCGTTTCCGCGCCGATGGCGCGCGCGCTGGACCTCGCGCGCGCGGCGGCGGCGGCGGGCGAGGCGCCGGTGGGGGCGGTGGTCGCGGGGCCCGACGGGGCGATTGTCGCCGAGGCGGCGAATGCGATGCGGGCGCGGCGCGACCCGACCGCCCATGCGGAACTGCTGGCCATTCGCGCCGCTTGCGAGGCGCTCGGGGCCGAGCGGCTGACCGGCTGCGATCTGCATGTGACGCTCGAACCCTGCCCGATGTGCGCCGGCGCCATCATGCATGCGCGGCTGCGCCGGCTCTACTACGCCGCCTCCGACCCCAAGGGGGGCGCGGTGGCGCATGGGCCGCGCCTGTTCGCCCAGCCGACCTGCCTGCACCGGCCCGAGATCTACGACGGCATGGGGGGCGAGGCCTCGGCGGAGCTCCTGCGCGGGTTCTTCCGGGCGTTGCGCGAGGGCGGCCGATGACGGCGCGCTGGACCGAGGCGGAGACGGGGGAGGCGGCGCGGGCGCTGCGGGCGGGGAGCCTTGTCGCCTTCCCGACCGAGACGGTTTACGGGCTCGGCGCGCTGGCTGCGGACGGGCGGGCGGTCGCGGCGATCTACGCGGCGAAGGGCCGCCCGCGCTTCAACCCGCTGATCGTCCATGTCGCGGAGCTGTCCGAGGCCGAGCGGATCGGCGCGCTCGACGCCCGCGCCCGCGCGCTGGCGGGCGCGTTCTGGCCGGGGCCGCTGACGCTGGTCGCCCCGCTGCGCGCTGGCGCGGAGGTGGCGGAGCTGGCGCTGGCGGGGCTCGGGACGGTGGCGCTGCGGGCGCCGGCGCATCCGCTGGCGCAGGCGCTGCTTGTCGCGGTCGGCGCGCCGCTCGTCGCGCCGTCGGCCAACCGCTCCGGATCGGTCTCGCCGACGACGGCGGCGCATGTGCTGGAGGGGCTGGAGGGCAGGATCGCGGGGGTGCTCGACGGCGGCCCCTGCGCGGTGGGGCTCGAGTCGAGCATTGTCGATCTCGCCGGGCCGCAGGCGCGTCTGCTGCGCCCCGGCGGTCTGCCCGCCGCCGCGATCGAGGCGGCGCTCGGCGCGCCGCTCGTCCGCGTCGGTGGGGACGCGGCGGTGGCGGCCCCGGGAATGCTCGCCAGCCATTACGCCCCGGGCGCGGCGTTGCGGCTCGACGCGAACGCCCCGCGGCAGGGCGAGGCATGGCTGGGCTTCGGCGCCGATCCGCATGAGGCGGCGCAGGCGGTCGCAGCCCGCAACCTCTCGGCCTCGGGCGATCTGGCTGAGGCGGCGGCGCATCTGTTCGCCGATCTGCGCGCGCTCGACGCGGCGTTGGGCGGTCGGGGACGGATCGCGGTCGCGCCCATCCCCGCGCACGGCCTCGGCGAGGCGATCGCCGACCGGCTGCGACGCGCCGCCGCGCCGCGCCCGACGCCCGTCTCGCGTTAAGAACCGTTGCATGTCCGGACTGAACGCGCCCTCGCCCGACTTCCTCGACCGGCTCCGGGCGCTGCTCGGGCCGCAGGGCTGGCGCGACGGGCCGGAGATCGCGCGCTATCTGGAGGAGCCGCGCGGGCGCTGGCATGGCGCGGCGGCGCTGGTCGCCCGGCCCGCCGATGTCGAGGAGACGGCGGATATCCTGCGGCTGTGCTCGGCGGCGCGGGTCGGCGTCGTGCCCTATGGCGGGGGCACGGGGCTCGTCGGCGGGCAGGTCGCCTCCGACGGCCCGCCGCCGGTGCTGCTCTCGGTCGAACGGATGACCGCGATCCGCTCCGTGAGCGCTGAGGAGGACGCGATGGTCGTCGAGGCGGGCGTCGTCCTCGCCGACGCGCAGGCCGCCGCCGCGCGCGCCGACCGGCTGTTTCCACTGTCGCTGGCGGCGGAGGGATCGGCGCGGATCGGCGGCGTGCTCGCCTGCAACGCCGGCGGGGTGGCCGTGCTGCGCTACGGCAACGCGCGCGACCTGACGCTGGGGATCGAGGCGGCGTTGCCGGACGGCACGGTGCTGCGCGGGCTCAAGACGCTGCGCAAGGACAATATGGGCTACGACATACGCCATCTGATGATCGGCGCGGAAGGCACGCTCGGCGTCATCACCGCCGCCGCGCTGCGCCTGTTCCCGAGGCCGCGCGAGACGGCCACCGCTTTCTGCGCCGCGCCCGACCCGGCGGCGGCGAGCGCGCTGTTGCGGCTGCTGCGCGACCGGCTGGGCCCGGCGATCTCGGCCTTCGAACTGCTGAGCGCGCAGGGCATGGCGTTTCTCGCCGAGACCTGTCCCGAGGTTCCCCGCCCGCCGGTGGAGGGACGATGGTTCGCGCTGGTCGAGGCGACGGGCGGCGAGGGATCGGGCGTCGGCGCGGCGCTCGAGGCCGGGCTCGCCGCGGGCTTCGAGGCGGGTCTGGTCGAGGACGCCGCGATCGCCCAGTCCGAGAGCCAGCGCGCGGCCTTCTGGCGCATCCGCGAGGACACGCCCGAGGCGAACCGGCGCATCGGGGCGATTTCGAGCCACGACATCTCGGTGCCGCTGGCCGCGATCCCGGATTTCATCGCCCGGGGCCACGAGGCCGTCGCCCGGCTCAACCCGCATCTGCGGATCAACTGCTTCGGCCATGTCGGCGACGGCAATCTGCATTACAACGTCTTCCCGCCGCCCGGCGAGACGCGCGCCGCCTTTGAGACGCTCCGCGCCCCGATCAAGCGGACCCTGCACGATCTGGTGGACGGGTTCGGCGGGTCCGTCGCCGCCGAGCACGGCATTGGGCGGCTCAAGACCGAAGACCTCGCGCGCTACGGCGACCCGGGCAAGCTGGCGGCGATGCGGGCGATCAAGGACGCGCTCGATCCTGCGGGCGTGATGAACCCCGGCGCCGTGCTCCCGGCACGTCCGCCCCTCCCCTAAGGGGGAGGGACGGCGGGGCCGAGACGCAACTCCGGCCCGGACGCCACGCGACGTCACCCCCGCGCTTGCGCGCGAGGTCAGGTGTAGGGGGTTCGTCTTAGGATAGCGTTGAAGGGGTCGCGCGCCTTCGTCTCAAATCTTCGGGGCGTTCGCCCGAAGATCGCCTGTCAGACCCGCGCGAGCCCGGTCAGATGCGCGATGTTCTTGAAGAAGATGCGCACATGCGCAAGCGGCTTGGCCTTGACCAGCTCCTTGTTCATGTAGGCGTCGAA